>JAFEDP010000206.1 GCA_018241545.1 Pseudomonadota bacterium | reverse complement strand
CTGCGGCGCGAGCTCGGCATCGCCCACACGCTGGCCGGGATCGGCGTCGACGCGCGCGATGCCGCGACCATCGGCGCCGAGGCCGCGATCGACCCGTCGGCCGGCGGCAACCCGCTGCCGCTGACGGCGGCCGACCTCGAGCGCGTGTTCCGCGCCGCGGTCGCCGGGCAACTCCCGGCCGCCGCCTGACGATGGCCGCGCCCCGGCTGCTGGTCATCGACGGCAACGTCGCGGAGATCCGCGCGCGGCAGCGCGCCGCGCTCGGCTACGACTCGGGCGACGGCTACGTGCGCACGCTCAGGCGGCTGGAGCCCTCGGCCGAGTGCGACGTGCTGCGCCCCGGCGACGGGCCGGCGCCGCTGCCCGCCGGCACGGCGCTCGAGGACTACGACGGCGCCGTGATGACGGGCTCGGCGCTCAACGTCTACGACGGCGGTGCGCCGATCGAGCGGCAGATCGAGCTCACGCGCGCGGTGCTCGCCGCCGGCGTGCCGTTCTTCGGCAGCTGCTGGGGGCTGCAGATCGCCGTGACCGCGGCGGGCGGAGTCGTCCACAAGAACCCGCTCGGCCGGGAGTTCGGCTTCGCGCGCCGCATCGCGCTCGCCCCGGCCGGGCTCGCCCACGCCCTCTACGCCGGCAAGCCCGCGGTGTTCGAGGCGCCGACCATTCACCGCGACTCGGTCGCGGCGCTGCCTGCCGGCGCGGTGCCGCTCGCGCACAACGACATGGGCCTGCAGGCGGCGAGCTTCGTCGCCGGGCGCGCGACCGTGTGGGGCGTGCAGTACCACCCCGAGTACGACTACCTCGACATCGCCGCCGCCGCCGAGCGCTACGGCACGACGCTGGTGCGGGAGGGGCTGTTCACCGACGAGGCTGCGCTCGGGGAGTTCGCGCGCGAGCTGCGCGGCCTCGCCGCCGAGCCCGGCAACACGGCGCTCGCCTGGAAGCACGGCCTCGGCGCCGCGATGACCGACGCGCGCCTGCGGTTGCGCGAGATCCGCAACTGGCTCGACGTCCTCGTGCTGCCGCGCCGGCGTCGCCGCGCCTGAGGGCGCCGGCGGCGGGCGCGCGGTGATCCGACCGGTCGGCGGCGGCGCAGGGCGCCGGCGCCGTGTGTGACGACGGGCCGCGCGGCCCGTCCTGAGGCGAAGCGAGGTGCATCCATGGTGAGGCATATCGTCGGCGGCCTGCTGGTCGTGATCGTCGCCCTGGTGGGCGGCGCCTACCTGCTGCCGCGCGGGATCCACGTCGAGCGCACGACCGAGATCGCGCGGCCGGCGGCGGCCGTGTTCCCCTACGTCAACTCCCTGAAGCGCGCGAACGAGTGGTCGCCGTGGATGGCGCTCGACCCGGCGGTGAAGGTCAGCTACAGCGGGCCGGACGAGGGCGTCGGCGCGCGCATGACGTGGGCCGGCAACGACAAGGTCGGCACCGGCAGCCAAGAGATCGTGCAGTCGGTCGCGGGCCGCAAGGTCGCCTCGGACCTGCAGTTCGGCAGCCAGGGACCGGCCAAGGCGGCGCTGCTGCTGACGACCACCGAGCACGGCACCCAGGTGGTCTGGTCGCTCGACATCGATCTTGGCAACAACCCGGTCGCGCGCTACGTGGGCCTGACGCTCGACAAGCAGATCGGCGCCGACTACGAGCGCGGGCTCGCCAAGCTCAAGGCGCTCATCGAGAGCCAGCCGGCCGCCGAGCCTCAGCCGGCGAGCGCGCCGGCCACCGCCGCGAACGCGCCGACCAGCTGATCCACCTGCTCGCGGGTCGTCGCCGGACACAGCAGCATCATGTTGTGGAACGGCGCGATCAGGCAGCCGCGGTTCAGCAGGCCGACGTGGATGGCCTGCTCCAGCGCCGGCGCGTGCGCCGCCGCCGCCTCGGTGCCGTTGCGCAGCGGTCCGGGCGCGCAGATGAACTCCACGCGCGCCCCGACCCGCGCGACGTGCCACGGCAGGCCGCGCGCATCGATGGTGCGCTCGAGGCCGGCGGCGAGGCGCGCCGCCAGCGCCTCCATGTGCTGGTAGGCCTCCGCCGTCATCACCTCCGCGAGCGTCGCGTGCATCGTCGCCATCGCGAGCGCGTTCGCCGACAGCGTGGTGCCGAGCCCGGAGTGGCCGGGCGGCTTGTCGCGGCGCACCCGGTCCCAGCCGGCGGCCACGGCGTCGCTGAAGCCCCAGGCGCTCGCCGGCACGCCGCCGGCGATCGGCTTGCCCACCACGAACAGGTCGGGCTCGAGGCCATGCGCGCGACTGTAGCCGCCGGGACCGGTCGAGATCGTGTGCGTCTCGTCGATCAAGAGCAGGGTGCCGGCGGCGCGCGTCAGGCGGCGCAGCGCCGCGTGGTAGCCGGGCTCAGGCGGCACCATGCAGCAGTTCGTCAGCACGGGCTCGGTGATGACGCAGGCGACATCGCCCGGCGCGAGCGCCTGCTCGAGCGCGGCCACGTCGTTGAACTCGACCACGCGCGTGCCCTCGGTGAGGTCGACGAACTGGCCGATCAGGCCCGGCCGGTTGCGCGCGCGGCCCGCGTGCAGCTCGACGTAGGTCTCGTCGACGGCGCCGTGGTAGCAGCCGTTCATCACCACGATGCGCGGCCGTCCGGTGACGGCGCGCGCGACGCGCAGCGCGAAGCGGTTGGCGTCTGAGGCCGTGGTGGCGATCTGCCAGTGCGGCAGGCCGAAGCGCTCGCGCAGCAGGCGGCCGACCGCGAGCGAGTGCTCCGTCGGCAGCATGTACGTGAAGCCGTGCCCGCCCTGGCCGGCCAGCGCCCGCACCACCGGCGCCGGCGAGTGGCCGAACATCGAGCCGGTGTCGCCGAGGCAGAAGTCGGCGAGCTCGTGGCCGTCGACGTCCTTGAGCGTCGCGCCCCAGGCATCCGCCACGACCGGCGGGAACGGCACCGGCCAGTCGAGCATCCAGTGCAGCGGCACTCGGGCATAGAAGCCCGCCTCGCCGGCGGCGAGCGCCGCCGAACGCGGGCGCGCGCGCACGTAGCGCTCGCGCTCGGCTGCGGCGAAGGCCGCGAGCCGCCACGGCGCAACGCCGCGCTCGGGCGCCGCCGGTGCCTCAGACATAGAAGTCGTACTCGCGCGGGAACACCTCCTCGATGAACTCGAGGTACTCGCCGCGCTTGGACTCGGCGTAGATCTTCAGGTACTCGGCCGGCAGGTACTGCGCGAGCAGCTGCGAGCGCTCCAGGCGGTCGAGCGCGACCATCAGGTCGCCCGGGAACTCCGCGTCGCCGCCGCTGCTCGCGCGCCCGTCCACCGGCACGGTCGCCTCGAGGCGGTGGCTCAGCCCGTGCAGCAGGCCGGCGAGGATGGCCGCCACGGTCAGGTGCGGGCTCGCGTCCGCGCCCGCGACGCGGTGCTCGATCCGGCGCGCCTCGCCCGTGCCGGGCGGGATCCGGAACGCGACGCTGCGGTTGTTGTTGGCCCAGTCGCGCGAGGTCGGCACGAACAGGCCCAGGTAGCGGCGCTGCGAGTTGAAGTTCGGCGCGAACAGCGCGAACGAGTCGAACAGCAGCGCCTGCAGGCCGGCGATGCCGTGGCGCAGCAGCGCCTCGCCGCCGGCGCCGCCGAAGCGGTTGCGGCCCTGCTCGTCGACCAGGCTCACGTGCACGTGCAGGCCGCTGCCCGGCTGCGCGACGAAGGGCTTCGCCATGAAGGTCGCTTCCATGCCCATCGAGCGCGCGACGCCCTTGACGAGGCGCTTGAGCAGCACCGCGTGGTCCGCCGCCAGAACCGGGTCGGCGACGTGGCGCAGGTTCACCTCGTACTGGCCGATCCCGTATTCCGCCACCGCGCCGCACACCGGCAGGCCCTGCGCCGCCGCCGCCTCGTTGACGCGCCGCAGGAACCCGGAGGCCTCCTCGACCGCCTCGAGCGACAGGTTGGCGGCGCGGCGCGCCGGCGGGCGACCCGGCAACGTCGCCGGCACCACGCGCCCGTCGGCGCCGCGCTGCGGGTCGACCAGGTAGAACTCCAGCTCGCAGGCGACGACCGGGTGCAGGCCCGCGGCGCGGCACCGGTCCTCGATGCCGGCGAGGATCACGCGCGGGTCGAACCACAGCGACTGGCCCGCCGGGTAGTCGACCATGTGGCAGACCACCTGCGCGGTCGGCTCGTGGGTCCACGGCGCCCGGCACAGCGTGCCGGGCAGCGGCCGGGCGACGCCATCCGGGTCGCCGTCGGACTTGCCGAGGCCGCCGGCGTCATGGCCGAGGCCGCGGCAGTCGGCGACGAAGCACGACGCCGAGAACATGATGCCGTCGCGGTAGAGCTTCTCGGCGTCGGCGGCCGGCAGGCGCTTGCCGGCGGTGTTGCCGCACGAGTCGATGACGAACGCGTCGATCGCCTCGATGTCGGGGTTGGCCGCGTGGAACGCGTGCCACTCGGTTACGGATGCGGTCTGGCCGGTCGGGTGTTCATGCATGATTACCTCTGCCTCGTCGGTGGGCTCAGAGACGATCCCTGAGCGCGTAGAAGAGCATCGCCGCCACCAGCGTCGGGCCGCGCAGCGCCGGACCGCCCGGGAACGCGGGCACCGGCACGCGCGCGAGCAGGTCGAAGGCGTCGCGCTCGCCGGCGAGCGCATCGGCCACGACCTTGCCGGCGAACGGCGCCATCACGACGCCGAGCCCGGAGAAGCCGCTGGCGTTGTAGAGGCCGGGCTCGACCTCGCGGATCCACGGCATCCGCGTCGGCGTGATGCCGAGCGTGCCGCCCCAGGCGTAGTCGATCGCGACGCCCGCGAGCTGCGGGAAGATCGACTGCAGGTGCGGCCGCACGAACGCGGCGATGTCGGCGGGGAAGCGGTAGCTGTAGTTCTCGCCGCCGCCGAACAGCAGCCGGTGGTCCGGCGTCAGCCGGAAGTAGTTGACGACGAAGCGCGAGTCCGAGACCGCGGCGTCGTTGGCGATCAGCGCCCGCGCGCGCTCCGCGCCGAGCGGCGCGGTCACCGCGACGAAGTTGTTGATCGGCATGACGTGCCGCTCGACCGACGGCGCGAGGCGCCGCAGGTAGCCGTTGCAGGCCAGCACCACACGCCCGGCCGCGACCTCGCCCCGATTGGTGACGACGCGCCAGCCCTGCGCGGTGCGTGCGAGCTGCGTGACCTCGGCCCGCTCCACCAGCCGGGCGCCGTGGCCGGCCGCGGCGCGGCCGATGCCGAGCGCGAAGTTGAGCGCGTGCAGGTGACCGCCGCGTGCGTCGTAGTAGCCGCCGTGGTAGCCGGGGCTCGCGACCAGCGCCGCCAGCTCCTCCCGATCCAGGAAGCGCAGGTGCTCGTAGCCGTAGCGGGTGCGCAGGTGCTCGACGTGGGCACGCGTGTGCGCCAGGTAGCGCGCGCGGTGGTCGGCGTGCACGTAGCCCGGGCGCAGGTCGCAGTCGATCCGGTAGGCGTCGACGAGCCAGTCGAGGTGCTCGCGCGCCGCGAGCGCGAGCTTCCACAGCGCGCGCGCATCGTCGGCGCCGAGATGCTGCTCGAGCCACGGCTGGTCGCGCCGCATGCCGACGTGCACCTGGCCGCCGTTGCGCCCCGAGGCGCCCCAGCCGAGCCGCGACTGCTCGAGCAGCACGACCGCGGCGCCCGCGCGCGCAAGGTGCAGCGCGGTCGCGAGCCCGGCGTAGCCGCCGCCGATGACACACACGTCGGCGCGCCCGGCGCCCTCGAGCGGCGCGACCGGGCA
>JAFEDP010000205.1 GCA_018241545.1 Pseudomonadota bacterium | reverse complement strand
TGGGCCGCGGCGCACGCCGTGCGAGTCGGGGTGCGGCGGCCTCGTGCACGCGCGCCACGCGCTCGAGGCGGTGCTCTACCACGAGTGCGCGATCGCCGCCGGGGCCGGGCTCGTGGCGTTCGTGACCTGGGGCGGGCCCAACCAGGTCGGCCTGCTGACGTTCGCGCTGCTGTGGCTGATGCGCACCAGCGCCAAGCTCAACCTGTTCCTCGGCGTCCGCAACCTGGGCGAGGCGTTCCTGCCCGACCACCTCGCGTACCTGCGCACGTTCCTGCGTCGCCGGCGCATGAATCCGCTGTACCCGGTCTCGCTGGTTGCCTCGACCGCGGGCGTCGTGCTGCTCGCACTGCGCGCCGCCGCCGGCGCGAGCCCGTTCGAGACCACCGGCTCGATGCTGCTCGCGGTGCTGCTCGCGCTCGCGCTGCTCGAGCACGTCTTCATGATGCTGCCGTTGTCCTCCGAAGTGCTGTGGGCCTGGGGCTTCCGCTCGCGCGCGGCCGCTCCGGTCCCACCGACGGTGTAACGATGAACGCCATTGCCTGTCCGCTCCTGGAACTGGTCGAAACGCCCGCCGACCTGCGCGCGCTGCCGCCCGCGGTGCTCCCGCGGCTGGCCGACGAGTTGCGCAGCTGCCTGATCGGTAGTGTTGCCGAGAGCGGTGGCCACTTCGCCGCCGGGCTGGGCACGGTCGAGCTCACGATCGCGCTGCATTACCTGTTCGACACGCCCGCGGACGCGCTGGTCTGGGACGTCGGGCACCAGTGCTACCCGCACAAGATCCTCACCGGCCGGCGCGCGCGCCTGCCGGCGATCCGGCGCCGCGGTGGCCCGTCGGGATTCCTGCGTCGCGACGAGAGCCCGTACGACGCCTTCGGCGCCGGCCACTCGAGTACCTCGATCAGCGCGGCTCTCGGCATCGCCGTCGCCAATGCGCGCCTCGGGCGCGACCGGCGCGCGGTCGCGATCATCGGCGACGGCGGACTGACGGCGGGGCTCGCCTTCGAAGCGCTGGACCACGCCGGAGCGACCGGCGCGGACCTGCTCGTGGTTCTCAACGACAACCGGATGTCGATTTCGCCGAACGTCGGCGCGCTCAGCGAGTGCCTGCGCGACCGGGCCGGCACGGGTGGGGCCGCCGCGTGGTTCGAGGGCCTCGGCTTCGAGTACCGCGGCCCGGTCGATGGCCACGACCTGCCGGCGCTGCTGGCGGCGATCGGCGACGTCCGGTCGCGGCGTGGACCGCGCTTGCTGCACGTGGTGACACAGAAGGGCCGCGGCTACCGGCCTGCAGAGCGTGACCCGATCAAGTACCACGGCGTGACGCCCTTCGACGTTGAGAACGGCACGCTCACGGGCGCAGGGTCTGCCCAGCCGACGTACACGCAGCTGTTCGGCGACTGGCTGTGCGAGGCGGCCGAGCGCGACCCGCGGATCGTCGCGATCACGCCGGCCATGCGCGAGGGCTCGGGTCTCGTGCGCTTCGCGTCGCGCTTTCCGGATCGCTATTTCGACGTCGGCATCGCCGAGCAGCACGCGGTCACCTTCGCTGCCGGCCTGGCAGCGCAGGGACTGCGTCCGGTCGTTGCGATCTACTCGACCTTCCTGCAGCGCGCCTACGACCAGCTGGTCCACGACGTGGCGCTGCAGAAGCTGCCGGTGCTGTTCGCGATCGACCGTGCCGGCCTCGTCGGGCCGGACGGTGCCACCCACAACGGTGGGCTGGACCTGAGCTTCCTGCGCTGCGTGCCCGGGCTCACGGTCATGGCGCCGACCGACGGCGAGGAACTGCGCAACATGCTCCACACCGGCATCGGCCTCGACGGTCCGGCGGCGGTGCGCTATCCGCGCGCCCTGACGACGGCGCCCGCTCCCGGTGCGCCGCTCGTGACGCTACCGCATGGGGCCTCCGAGGTCCGCCGCAACGGCAGCAGCATCGCGATCCTGGCGTTCGGCACGCTGCTCGCGACGGCCATGGACGTCGCCGAGGAGATCGATGCGACCGTCGTCAACATGCGGTACGTCAAGCCGCTGGACGCGCGCCGGGTAGCCGAACTCGCCCGCGGTCACGAGCTTCTCGTGACGCTGGAGGAGAGCGCGCTCGCGGGCGGCGCGGGAGCGGCGGTCACCGAGTGCCTCGCGGCGCGCGGGCTTGCGGTGCCGGTGCTGAATCTCGGCCTGCCGGACGCCTTCATCGAGCACGGCACGCGCGATGAGGCACTCGCCGACGCCCGTCTGGACCGGGCTGCGGTGCTCGCGGCCATCGAGGCGCGGCGGGCGCAGCTCGAGCCGGAGGTCGAGACCGGCCCGCGGCGGTCGTTCGGTAGCTTCGCGCTCGGCAGCGCGCTCAGCCGCGCGCGGCTGCGCTAGGCGAATGAGTCGTGGCAGGTGCGCCGGGAAGAGGGGAGCACGACGGGCGTGCGCTGGCCGCGGGCCAGACTAGTGTCAGACAGAATTGACAATGTTAAGTGTACACGTACACTGACGATCGGTATGACGATACCTACTCTTTAGCGTGGGCAGAGTCTGGGGTTTTTCCGGGCAGGGGTGCGGAGGCGTGGTCAGATGGCCGCAGCACGGCACAGGCGTCGAGGGTTTGCCGTCGGCAGCGACGGTCCCCGGGCGATCCAGCCTGCGCGGCTCGTGCCATCGCCCCGTCAGCGACTCCGCCCCGCGGTTACCGAATTTATGGCCGGTACAGCCATGAATAACCCACGTGCGGGGCACGCACGGGGCTGAACGACGTCGCTCAAGGAGAAATTGTTATGGCAGATGACCCCAACAGAGTATGGCCGACAGGGCTGACACAGGGAGAGAGCGAAGAGCTCCATCGGCACGTCATTGACGGTGCCCGGGTGTTCTTTTGCATCGCGGTGTTCGCGCACTTCCTGGCGTACATCTATTCACCCTGGCTCCACTAACGGACATCGATATGAACCAGAAGCACATTTGGACGGTAGTCAAGCCGACCGTTGGCTTGCCGCTGTTTCTTGGCTCGGTGGCCGCCACTTCACTGCTCGTTCACTACGCGATCCTGAGCCACACCTCGTGGTTCCCCGCGTACTGGAACGGTCACGCGAAGGCGCCGGTCGTCGCAGCTGCTCCGGCGGCAACGCCCGCGCCCGGCGCGGCGAGCCAATAAATAGAAGTGTTGATCGTCGATGGCTCGATAGGGGGCGGGGATCCACCGATCCCAGCCCCCGTTTCGTACGGGTGACGCGGCGCGCGCCGGTTCCGGTCGGCGCGCGCTCTCACCTCGGCAGCGGGTGAGCGCCCGCGGGTAGCCACGACGAATCGCCCGGTCGCTGACCATGGCCTCCACTTCGCCCCGTTGGGACCTGCGCCTGATGCGCGCCTGGCTCGCGCTCGGGCCGCGCTTCCTGCCGTTCGCCGATGCCGCGACGCCAGACCTGCCGCTGACGCGCCTGCTGCGCCTGTCCCTCTTCCAGGTCTCGGTCGGCATGGCGCTGGTGCTGCTGATCGGCACGCTCAACCGCGTCATGATCGTCGAGCTCGGCGTGCCGGCGTCGCTGGTCGCGGTAATGATCTCGCTGCCGCTCATCTTCGCGCCGTTCCGCGCGCTGATCGGCTTTCGGTCCGACGTGCATCGCTCGGTGCTCGGCTGGCGGCGCGTGCCGTACATCTGGAAGGGCACGCTGATTCAGTTCGGCGGGCTCGCGATCATGCCGCTCGCGCTGCTGGTGCTCTCTGGCGGCGGGCACGCGAGCCACGCACCGGCGTGGATCGGAGAGTTCGGCGCCGCGGTGGCGTTCCTGCTGGTCGGCGCGGGCCTGCATACGACCCAGACAGTCGGGCTGGCGCTCGCCACCGACCTCGCGCCGCCGGAGTCCCAGCCGAAGGTCGTGGGGCTCATGTACGTCATGCTGCTGGTCGGCATGATCGCGAGTGCGCTGATCTTCGGCGCGATGCTTTATGACTTCACGCCCAAGCGCCTTGTGCAGGTGATCCAGGGGGCCGCGGTCGCGACGATGATCCTGAATTCGATCGCGCTCTGGCAGCAGGAGGCTCGCAATCCGCAGCGAACCAGCGTCGGGCGACCGCAGCCGACGTTCCGCGACGCCTGGGAGAGCTTCGCCGGCGGCGAGCAGGCTGTCCGCCGTCTGCTCGCCGTCGGCATCGGCACGATGGCCTTCAGCATGGAGGACGTCCTGCTCGAGCCTTACGGCGGGCAGATCCTGCACCTGACCGTCGGCTCGACGACCAAGCTGACGGCCACCTTCGCAGCCGGCGGGCTGCTCGGCTTCGCTTGGGCCTCGCGCGTGCTCAGCCGCGGCGCCGACCCGTTCCGCATGGCGAGCGCCGGCGCGCTGGTCGGCATCCCGGCGTTCCTGATGGTGATCGCCGCGGCGCCGCTGCACTACCCGCCATTGTTCGGGGTCGGCACCCTGCTGATCGGCTTCGGCGCCGGCCTGTTCGGCCATGGCACGCTGACGGCGACGATGAATCTGGCACCGCCGAGCCAGGCGGGCCTCGCGCTCGGGGCCTGGGGCGCCGTGCAGGCCTCCGCCGCCGGGATCGCGGTCGCGCTCGGGGGCGTGCTGCGCGACCTCGTCGGCGGTCTGGTGCAGCGCCACGGGCTGGCGCCGACCGCGGTCGCGTCGGCGGCGGGCTACGAGACGGTGTACGCGATCGAGGTCGTGCTGCTCGCCGTGACGGTCCTCGCGATGGTGCCGCTGATGCGGCGCGACCGGGCACCGGTCGCCGCCGACGCGTCCGGCTGAGGCGCGGCCGGATCCGGGCGGGGGGGTACGATGGAGCGGCTGGCGGGTGCCCTGCTGCTGACCTTCGCGGTCCTGCTGCTCGTCTTCGGCACCGGCAGCGGCGGCCTCGCCAGCAGCCGGCTCGGCGCCGCGCTGCACGTGCCACGCTGGGTCGACACGCTGGTCAACTGGGCCATCGGCCTGCTGAGCGGCTGGTTCGGCCTGGCCCTGATCTTCGGCGGCGTGCACTTCTGAGCGCGGCCGGCCGCCGGGCGCGCCCGGCGGGCCGCCGTCGCTTATCATGCGGCCCTCCGTGGAGGGCCCGCCTATGACTCCCGACAACCCGATGGGTACCGACGGCTTCGAGTTCGTCGAGTACACCGCTCCGGATCCCGAGCTCCTGCGCCGGCTGTTCGACCGCATGGGCTTTCCTGCGGTCGCACGCCATCGATCGAAGAACGTGACCCTGCACCGGCAGGGCGACATCAACTTCATCATCAACGCCGAGCCCTCCGGCTTCGGCCAGCAGTTCGCGCGCGCCCACGGCCCGTCCGCGTGCGCGATGGCGTTTCGAGTGCGCGACGCCGCGTACGCCTACCGCCGCGCGCTCGAGCTCGGTGCCCAGCCGGGCCCGGTGTCGGCCGGGCCGATGGAGCTCAACATCCCGTGCATCCAGGGCATCGGCGGCAGCCTGATCTACCTGGTCGACCGCTACGGCGAGCACACGATCTACGACGTCGACTTCGTGCCGCTCGCGGCCGGCGGCCAGTCGACCGGCACGGGGCTCGAGGTCATCGACCACCTGACGCACAACGTGCGCCGCGGCAACATGAACGTGTGGGCCGGGTTCTACGAGAAGCTGTTCGGGTTCCGCGAGATCCGCTACTTCGACATCGAGGGCAAGAAGACCGGCCTGCTGTCGCGGGCGATGACCTCGCCCTGCGGCAAGATCCGGATCCCGATCAACGAGAGCCAGGACGACAAGAGCCAGATCGAG
>JAFEDP010000204.1 GCA_018241545.1 Pseudomonadota bacterium | reverse complement strand
GCAGGTCCGCGACCGCAGCGGCGGCGCTGCCGGCGGCGGCGAGCGCGCCGAACGCGGCGAGCAGGGTGGCGGCGGTCGCGGGCAGGTGCGGCGGCATCGGAACTTTGGCGGACGGGGGCGGTCGAGTGTGGCACAGACCGCCGCCGTGCGCGGCGGTCCGGGGACGCGTGCCGGCGCCGTCGCGCCGTGCTCAAATGCGCCGCCGACCCCTGACCGGAGAGCCGCCATGACCGACGACGACCGCGCCGCCGCGGGCACGTTCTGCGTGACGCTGACGCCCGAGCAGCAGCGGGTGCTGCGCGAGCACGGCACCGAGCCGCCGCGCTCCAGCCCGCTCGACAAGGAGTACCGTGCCGGCCGCTACCACTGCGTCGGCTGCGGCGCGGTGCTGTTCGAGTCCGGCACCAAGTTCAACAGCGGCACCGGCTGGCCGAGCTTCTTCGCGCCGGTCGAGGGGGCGATCGCCACCTCGCTCGACGAGAGCCACGGCATGCGGCGCACCGAGGTGCACTGCGCCGGCTGCCAGGGCCACCTCGGCCACGTGTTCCCCGACGGGCCGCGCCCGAGCGGGCTGCGCTACTGCATCAACGGCGTCGTGCTGCGCTTCGAGCCGGCCGCCTGAGTCACGGGGCCGCGTATCGGCCCAGCCAGTCGCGCACGGTGGAGTACCAGAACAGCGAGTTCTGCGGCTTCAGCACCCAGTGGTTCTCGTCGGGGAAGTAGACGAGCTTGGAGGGCACGCCCTTGAGCTGCAGCACGTTGAACAGCTCGAGGCCGTTGTTCACCGGCACGCGCATGTCGAGCTGGTTGTGGATGATCAGCGTCGGCGTCTTGAACTGGGCGGCGGCGAGGTTGGGCGACTGCGCCTCGAACTCGGCCTTGCGCTCCCAGTACTCGCCATAGCGGCCGCGCTGCGCGCCGTAGTCGTCGGCCGTCTGGGCGTAGAGGTCGTAGACGGCGGCGTGCGCCACCAGCGCCTTGAACGGCTGCGGCCGGCCGAGCAGCAGCGTCGCGAGGTAGCCGCCGTAGCTGCCGCCGGCCGCGACCATGCGCTCCGGGTCGATCCACGGCTGCGCGCGCAGCCAGTTCACGGCCAGCATCGTGTCCTGGTAGGGCAGGTCCGCCCAGTCGCGCGTGATCGAGTCCGTGTACGCCTGGCCGAAGCCGCTCGAGCCGTGGAAGTTGTGCCAGGTGGTCACGTAGCCCCAGCCGGCGAACACCTGCGCGTTCCAGCGCCACTGCCAGGTGTCGGTGACGCCGTTGTGCGGGCCGCCGTGCAGCAGCATCAGCAGCGGGTAGCGCTTCGCCGGGTCGAAGCCGGGGGGCTTGACGACCCACATCTGCTGCGCGGCGCCGAGCGTGCCCGGCACCGTGACGCTCTCGGCGCTGCCGAGGCGCACGGTCCTCATGAGCGCGTCGTTGAACGCGGAGAGCTTCACGGCGGCGCCGGTCCTGAGGTCGACGCGCACCAGCGTCGGCGGCTCGCTGAACGACTGGCGCAGCGCCACCATCACCGCCGGCTGGCCGGCGACCGCGAGCGCGCCGAAGTCGCTGCCGGCCGTGACCGGCCGCGGCGCGCCGCCCTTGAGGTCGAACGCGTACACCCGCCGCGTCGCCGCGTCGTCGATCGAGCCGACCAGGCCGGAGGAGTCGGGCAGCCACGCGAGGCCCTCGGCGGAACGGTCCCAGTCGGCCGCGAGCGCGCGCACCGCGCCGCTGCCGCGGTCGAGGAGCATCAGGTGGTGGATGTCGCCGTAGAAGTTGCGGATCGACTGGCGCGTGTAGGCGAGCCAGCGGCCGTCCGGGCTGTAGCGCGGGTGGCCGTCGTCGGCCGGGTTGCCGGCGGTGAGGTCGCGCGCCGGGCCGCCGCCGACCGGTACGGTGAACACGTCGAAGTTCTGTGCCGCGTGGGTCGGGTCGACGTCGGCGGCGAAGGCGATCTCGCTGCCGTCGGGCGCGACGTCGTAGGAGTCGAGCCCGGGCTCGCGCACGTCGAGATGGTGGCCGCTGCGCAGGGTCGGCGAGAACGGCTCGCGGCCGTCGACGTCGGTGACGAAGACGTGCGGCTCGCGGTCGTCGAGCAGGTGGTCCCAGGCGCTGAACGGAGCGTGCTCCCAGACGCGCGCCGTCATCTTCGACTCCTCGCGCTCCTTGAGGCGCCTGGCGGCCTCCTCGCGCGTCCCGAGCTCGGGCCAGACGCGCGAGATGAAGGCGATGCGGCGCGAGTCGCGGAACCAGCGCGGCGCGGCGACGCCGGTGGGGAAGTCGGTCAGGCGGCGCGCCTCGCCGCCGGCGAGCGGCAGCAGGTACAGCTGCGGCTGCTTGTCCTCGCCGCGCCGGGCGACGAACAGCACGTAGCGCCCGTCCGGGCTGAACGCGGGCTCGCCGCTCACGCCACCGCCCTGCGTCAGCTGGCGGCCCTCGCCGAGGCCGGGGCCGGTCGGCAGCAGGTAGAGGTCCGTCGTGCCCTTGTTGGCGTCGACGTCGTAGCGGGTCACCGGCAGCACCGCGTGGTGGCCGTCGGGCGCGAGGTCGGGCGCGCCGAGGCGCATCAGTTTCCACAAGGTCTCGGCGGTGAGCGGCGCCGGCGTCGCGGACTGCGCGGCGGCGGCGAGCGGCAGGCACAGCAGCACGGCGGCAATGCGAACGAGGGCTGCGGCGAGGACATGCATGGGGCTTCCCCGGCTGGCACGATGGCAGCGGATTGTGCGGGCCGTCGCTGGGGACCGGCAACACTGCGACACGGCAGGGACGGCGGCGTCGCGATGGGGCTCACGGCGGACGACCTGTGCAAACGCTACGGCGAGCGCACAGCGGTCGACGGCGCGTCCTTCGCCGCGGCACCCGGAGGGATCCTCGGGCTGCTCGACCCTAACGGCGCCGGCAAGTCGACGACCGTCGGCCTCTTGGCCGGCATCGCGCGCCCCGACCGCGACCAGGCTGCTGGTCGCCGCGCCTCGCGCAGACCGCGCGCGCTCGGCGGCGGCCACGCGCGGGCTGGCGACGCTGGTGATGCTCGTGCTCGTGATGCTCGGCGGCGCCTGGTTGCCGTCGTTCGTGTTCCCGCCGTGGCTGCAGCACCTGACGATGGTGATGCCGACGCGCTGGGCAGCCGACGGACTCGAGGCGATGACCTGGCGCGGGCTGCCGCTCCAGGCGGCGCTCGCGCCCGCCGCGGGACTAGTCGCCTGCGCGCTCGCCTTCGCGCTGGTCGCGCCGTGGCCCTTCGACTGCGAGGCGGACTGAAGAAAAAACAGGCCGGGCACGAGGCCCGGCCTGTAGCGGGCGCGTCAGGCTCAAGGGGGACAGAGCCTGCGCGGTACCGTCCGAGTCGTCAGAACCGATAGCCGACGCCCGCGCCGAGCAGCCACGGGTCGAGGTGCACCTTAGTAAGGGTCGTGCCGCTCGCCTTCACGTCCGCGCCGAGCTTGACGTACTTGACGTCGGCATTGACGAACCAGTGGTCGGCGACCTTGACGTCGAAGCCAGCCTGTCCGGCGATGCCGACGCTGGTCTTGCTGAGGTCGAGTGGGGACGGGAGGTCGACGTTCGAGATGAAGGTCAGGTTGACGCCGACGCCGACGTAGGGACGGAACACGCCGTCGGGAATGAAGTTCCACTTGGCGGTCAGCGTGGGCGGCAGGTGCTTGAACGAGCCGATGTCGTTGCCCGCGAGGTACACCGTCTGCTTCTGGGGATAGGTCAGGACCAGCTCGGTCGAGAAGTTCTTGGTGAAGAAGTACTCGAGATCGATGTCCGGGATCCACTTCTTGTTGACCGTGATCGCATCGGCCGGAATCTCGCCCGCTGCATCCGACTTCTGCGCGAAGTCCAGGTACACGGCCCGCAGGCGGATCTCGAACGGGCCCTCGTCGGCCTGCGCAGCCGTCGAGGCAACGGCGCCCGCCGCGAGCGCGGCCGCCACCAGGATCTTAAGTGTCTTGCTCATCACGAACGTCCTTCGGCACTGGAAAAAGCGTGGCCGGCAGTGTGAATGCCGCACCGCGGCAGCGACATTGGCATTTCAACCAGCGCCGGACGCCCGGTGTCGCGGTTTGCCGAAGCCGCCATCCGTAGATGCGCCCGCGCGCACGGGGCCTGGGGAGCGCGGTCGGCGCACGCGCCCCGAGTGCAGCTGAACGGACGCTGAATGTGCAGCCGCACATCGCCGAACCGTGCCGCGCGACACGCTCGCGCACCGCGTCGCCGATCCGCGACGCCCTGTCAGCTTCCGGCACGCGCTCGTGTGCCTACAATCGCCGCCGTCCGCGGCCATGGTGGCCGCGTGGAGACCCTGACATGAATCGCTCGATGGTGATCGGGATCGTGATCGGAGTGGGTGTCGCCGCGGGCGGTGCCGCCGTCGCGGGGCTCGGCCTCATGAACCGCACCCCCGCCTACGCCGAGGTGCTGTCGGCGACGCCGGTGCACCGTACGGTGCGCACGCCGCGCGACGAGTGCGCCGACGTGAGCGTCGAGAAGCAGAAGCCGGTCAAGGACACGCACCAGATCGCGGGCACCGCGATCGGCGCGGTGCTCGGCGGCGTGCTCGGCCACCAGATCGGTGGCGGCACCGGCCGCGACATCGCGACGGTGGCCGGCGCCGCCGCCGGCGGCTACGCCGGCAACCGCGTGCAGAAGACGATGCAGGACAAGGACACGTACCAGACGACCGAGCAGCGTTGCCACACGGTCGAGGACAGCCACGCCGAGACGATCGGCTACGACGTGCGCTACCGGCTCGGTGACAAGGAGGACGTGGTGCGGCTCAAGCAGAAGCCGGGCGACCGCCTGCCGGTGCGCGACGGCCACGTGGTCGTCGACGACGCGCCGGCCGGCTGAGCGGCCCGTCGCGGAAAAAAAGATGGCGCGCGGGGGGCCGCGCGCCAAATGAGTCACGAAGACTCAGGGAGTTCAGTCGAGCCGCGCGAACTGCACGCTGTGCGTGCCGTAGTGGCGGGCCGAGAGCCGGGCGCTGTGCACGTCGTCCACCGCGCGGTCCAGCGCCTCCCGGACGCAGGCGTCGTGCGCGGCGCCGATCGCGAGGTCGCGCCCGTCCACGTGGCCGCAGACGTCGTCGGCCGCGTGCCGGAGGCGCGTGTACAGCCGCTCGACGCCGGCGTCCTTGGCGAGGTCGAGTTCGGCGTAACTCACGTGCACGACCGGCGTCTCGGGCAGCGGGGCCGGGGCGGCGAAGGTGGACGCGGCGATCAGGCAACCGCCGAGGCCGGCGGCGAGGAGCTTCAGCGGGTGGCGGGACATGGTGGCATCTCCGGGGTGAGGGGGATCGTGCGCTGTTCGGAAAGTAAGATGCGCCGGGAACGCGAATCGTTGCGTGGCTTCGTCGCGCCTCGCCGTCGCCTCGTCGCAGCCCCTCCGGCGCGGCCGCTTGGAGCGGCGCGCGCGAGTGCGTAGGCTCTCGGCCATGTCCAAGTCCAGCGAGCGCGCGGTCGTGAACCTGCGGCGCGCCTACTTCGAGTGCCGCTACGGCCAGCTGCACGTGCGCACGGCGTTCCCGTCGACCGGCGGCTTCGACGAGGCGACCCCGCTCGTCTGCCTGCACGAGGGCGCGCGCTCGGGCGCGAGCTTCGCGGCGCTGCTGCCGGCGCTCGGCGTCGACCGTTCGATCTACGCCTGCGACCTGCCCGGCTGCGGCCTGTCCGATCCGCCGCTCGCCGCGCCCGCCGTCGGCGACTACGCCGCGGCGATCGGCGACTTC
>JAFEDP010000203.1 GCA_018241545.1 Pseudomonadota bacterium | reverse complement strand
GCCGCGAAGCAGGAGGAACTCGCGCGCCTGCGGGCCGAGTACGAGGCGCGGCGTCCCGAGCTCGGCGGGGGATTCGACTGGCTGCTGGGGCCGGGCCTCAGTCCCGCGCGACTGGTGCCGGTCGCGACCTACCGGGACTGCGTGCCGGGGCTCGCGGCGCGGCTCGCGGCGCTGGGCGGGGAGTTGCCGGCGTTCTATCGGGAGGCGCGCGCGCTGTCGCGGCGGCCGGCCGCGCGGCGCGCGGCCTGCGTCACGAGCCCGTCGTCAGCGCCGACACCGCCACCACCCTGAGGCCGTCGGCGCGACGCTCGACGCGTGCCGTCTCCTCGCTGTGGGTCACGACGTGCTGGCCGTCGAAGTCGACCGTCTCGGTGATGCGGCTGACGACGGTGGCCGCCCCGTCCTCGAGCGCGACCTGCTCGGAGTCGACGTGGTAGTCGTAGGCCTTCAGTTCCTTGAACCCGGCGTAGCCGCCGCCGAGCATCCCGACGTACTCGTCGCGGGTCATCAGCGTGACCCGCTCCTGGCCGGCGATCAGGGTGCGCAGCTCGATGCGGCAGTCGGGCGCCAGCGCCGCGGCGATGCGCGAGGCGTCGCGCGCCTGCGCCGCCACCGCGAGGCCGTGCATGAACGCGTGGACCTCGGGCTCCGTCAGCGGCGCGCCGGGCGGCGCCGCGGCGGCGCCGGTCAGGGCGAGCAGCGCGGTGAGGCCAAGGGCGGGGAGGGCGCGCATGGGCGAAGTGTCCGCCCGCCGGGCCGCGCCGTCCGCGACGCCCGTCACGCCTGGGGGGCGCGGGTCCGGGTCCGGGGCGGGGCCCCGAGGTAGGCGGGCGCGACTGCGCCGAGGGCGGTCGCCGGGAGGCCGAGCCGGGCGAGGCCGCTCTCGCGGCAGACGCTGTCGACGCCCAGCGAGCGGTAGTTGTCGAGCGTCATCGGCGCGCCCGGCACGAGGCCGAGCAGCGCCGCCTGCAGCCAGCCGAGGGGCCCCGGCAGGCCGACCACCCAGCAGCGCCGGCCGACGATGCCTGCCACCGCGCGCACGAGGCCCGCGAGCGTGTAGACCTCGGGGCCGCACAGCTCGAGCGCGGTGCCGTGGGTGCGCCGGTCCTCGAGCGCGCGCACCATCGCCTCGACCACGTCGCCGATGTAGACCGGCGCGAGGCGGGCGCCGGCGCGCGCCAGCGGCAGCAGCGGGGTCAGGCGCACGAGGCTCGCGAACGTCGTCAGGAAGCGGTCGCCGGGACCGAAGATCACCGACGGCCGGAACGCGGTCCAGGCGACCGGGCCGCCGTCCTCGCGCAGGTAGCGCTCGGCACGGCCCTTGCTGCGCAGGTAGGCGCTCGGCGCGTCCTCCGCGGCCGCGAGCGCGCTCATGTGCAGCAGCCGCGGCACGCCGGCGGAGCGGCAGGCGACGACCACGGTGCGGGCGAGCTCGGCGTGCACGCGCGAAAAGCGCGCGCCACCGGACTCGTGCAGGATGCCGATCAGGTTGATCACGACGTCCGCGCCGCGCAGCGCCTCCGGCAGCATCGCGCCGTCGTGGACGTCGAACTCGACGAGCTCGAGGCCCGGCAGCACCAAGAGCGCCTTGTGGCGGTCGCGGCGGCGGGTCAGCACGCGCACCCGGTGGCCGTCGCGCACCAGGCGGCTGACGAGGTGGGAACCGACGAAGCCGGTTCCGCCGAGGACGACGATCGAGCGTGGCCGCATGGAACTCCGGCTCCCGCAGGGCGAGAGCCGGAATTATAGCGGCGCGGACCGGCCCTCAGCGGACCAGGATCTTGAGCACCGCCTGGCCGCGGTGCACGGTCAGCAGCAGCGACGACTGGTCCTTGGCGGCGGCCCTGAACTCCTTGAGGCTGGCGACCGGCTTGCGGTCCACCGCCGTGATCAGGTCGTTGGCGCGCAGCGGCTGCTGGCTCGCGGGGCTCCCCGGCTCGATCGAGCGCACCAGCACGCCCGCGCCGCCCGGCGCATCGCCGAGGTCGGCGCCCTCGAGCGCGCGCGGCAGGTCGCCGGTGCCTTCCTCGCCACCCGTGGCGGCCGAGCGCGCCTGCACGACCGCGGTCAGGTGGCGCGGCTTGCCGTCGCGCACGATCCCGAGGTCGACGCTCTCGCCGATGCGCATGAGCCCGATGCGGTTGCGAAGCTCGCTGGAGGACTTCACGGCCTGGCCGTTGACGCTCGTGATCACGTCGCCGGCCTTGACGCCGGCCTTCTCGGCCGCCGAGCCCTCGACGACCTGCTGCACGAACGCGCCGGCGAGGTCGGCCTGGCCGAGCTTCTCGGCGAGGTCCGGCGTCACCGACTGGATGTTGACGCCGAGGATGCCGCGCTTGACCTCGCCGTACTTGACGAGCTGGTCCATGACCGAGCGCACCATGTTCGACGGGATCGCGAAGCCGATGCCGATGTTGCCGCCCGAGCGCGACAGGATCGCGGAGTTGATGCCGATCAGCTCGCCGCGCAGGTTCACGAGCGCGCCGCCCGAGTTGCCCGGGTTGATCGAGGCGTCGGTCTGGATGAAGTCCTCGTAGCCGTCCGGGTTGATGCCGGAGCGGCCGAGGGCGCTGACGATGCCGTAGGTGACGGTGTGCTGCAGGCCGAACGGATTGCCGATCGCGAGCACGAAGTCGCCGACCTCGGCCTTGCTCGAGTCGCCGAGCGCGATCTCGCTGAGCTTGGCGTCCTTGACCTTGACCACGGCGACGTCGGAGGCCGAGTCGCTGCCGACCACGGTCGCCTTGTAGTCGCGGCCGTCGATGGTCGTGACGGTGATCTCGCTCGCGTTCTCGACCACGTGCGCGTTGGTGACGATCAGGCCCTGCTTGGCGTCGACGACGACGCCGGAGCCGGCGCTCTGGAACTGGTGCTGGCGCGGGCCCTGCTCGGGCACGTCGAAGAAGCGGCGGAAGAACGGGTCGTCGAGCAGCGGATTGCGCTGGCCGCGCTCGGTGATCGTGCCGCGGGTGGCGATGTTGACGACCGCCGGCGAGGCGCGCTTGACGATCGGGGACAGCGACGGCAGCGCCGTGCCGTTGACCTCCGCAGGCAGGCGCCCGGCCTGCGCGAGCGTGGCGGCCGGGGTGAGCGCGGCGGAGGCGACGAGCACGGCGGCGGCGGCGGCGACGCGGGTGCGGCGGGCGAGGGCGGTCGTGGACATGGCGGGGTTGGGATCCTGTGGGCGGCTGAGAGGGGTCGGACGCGGACTGCGGACCGGCCCTTGCGGGTCGGGCCGCATGCTACCCCGGCCCAACGGGCCGGCTGCGGCGGATGACCGTGCCGCGGGCCGAAAAGTTCCGGCGGCCGGCCCGGCGCACCTCGCGCCGGGCCCGGCCGCCCGTAGGCTCAGGCGGCCTCGACGTTGATCCGCCGCGGCAGCACCTGCGCCTGCTTCGGGATCGCGACCTCGAGCACGCCGTTCGTGAAGCGCGCCTTGACGGCCTGCGAATCCGCGGTGTCCGGCAGGCTGAAGCGCCGGTAGAACTGGCCGCTGGTGCGCTCGACGCGGCGGAAGCCGTGCTGCTCGTCGCGGCCTTCGAGGTCGCGGCGGCCGCGGATCGTCAGCTCGCCCTTCTCGAGCGTCACGTCGATGTTCTTGGCGTCCACGCCCGGCAGGTCCGCGAAGATCACGAACTGCTTGTCCTCCTCGCGGATGTCCACCGGCGGCACCCAGTCGGCGACCGACTGCTGCGGCTCGTCGCCGAGCGTCGGGTGCGTGAACAGCCGGTCGAGGTCGCGCTGCAGGCGGTTGACGAGGAACCAGGGCTCGTAGCGGGTGAGGCTCATGGGGGACTCCTTGGGGTGGTGGATGCGCTGGTCCCTTCAGTAGGGCCCGGGCGGCGCATTTCAAGCGCGGCCGCCCGCCACCGGCTGAAAGCCCGGTGGACAACGTGTGCATGAATGGTGGGTGATTTGTGAGCGTGCGGTGCACACAAGATCTTGTGTGTCGTACCCGAAACGCACTTGACAGGCCGCGCCCGGAAGCCCCCCGGAAAAATCATTAAGAGCTTTCCCTAAGTTTCTGTATGAACAAGGGAAAAATCGGACCATGGTCACGGGGAAGAAACGCTTGACTCCGCCGCGGGCTAAAAATAAGTTAGCTACCCCCGACACAAGATCTTGTGTCGGCCCGGGGTGCCGGCAGGACACGTGCGGAGGGAGGGCGACGGAGCGCTGTCTACAGCTGCCGGGGCCTCTGCTTCCATCAATAACGACGACAACAACCGATCAGGCTCAACGGAGCAAGACCACACGATGAGTACGGCCTACAAGATGGAGCCCCGCGAGGGAGAGGTCCCGTTCCAGGAAGCGTCGCTCGACATCTGGGACAAGAAGTACCGGCTGACCGCCAAGGACGGCACCCCGATCGACCAGACGATGGACGACACCTACCGGCGCGTGGCGCGCGCGCTGGCGGACGTCGAGGCGCCGGCGCTGCGGGACGAGTGGCACGAGCGTTTCCTGTGGGCGCTGCGCAAGGGTGCGATCCCGGCCGGGCGCATCACCTCCAATGCCGGCGCGCTCGAGCACAAGCCGGCGACCTCGACGATCAACTGCACGGTGTCGGGCACCATCATCGACTCGATGGACGACATCCTGAACAAGGTCCACGAGGCCGGGCTGACGCTGAAGGCGGGCTGCGGCATCGGCTACGAGTTCTCGACGCTGCGCCCGCGCGGCGCATACGTCTCCGGCGCCGGCGCCTACACGTCCGGGCCGCTGTCGTTCATGGATATCTACGACAAGATGTGC
The DNA here is from genome assembly GCA_018241545.1 of Pseudomonadota bacterium. GTDB lineage: Bacteria > Pseudomonadota > Gammaproteobacteria > Steroidobacterales > Steroidobacteraceae > CAIKZZ01. Next base: position 981 of record JAFEDP010000203.1, on the reverse strand, counting down.
TTCACCGTGTCCTCCGCCGGCGGCCGGCGCGGCGCGCAGATGGGCACGTTCGACATCGGCCACCCGGATGTCATGGAGTTCATCCGCGCCAAGCGCGAGGCCGGGCGGCTGCGGCAGTTCAACCTGTCGCTGCTGATCACCGACGAGTTCGTGGAGGCGGTCAAGGCGGACCAGCCGTGGAAGCTCGCCTTCCCGCTGTCGCAGAAGGAGTACGAGGCCGAGCAGCCGGACCTCACCGACTCGAGCAAGTACATCTGGCGCGAGTGGCCGACGACCGACCGCTACGTGACGCGCGACGACGGGCTCGTGTGCTGCAAGGTCTACAAGACCGTGCCGGCGCGGCGCATGTGGGACGTGATCATGTCGTCCACCTACGATTTCGCGGAGCCCGGCTTCGTGCTGATCGACCGCGTCAACGAGATGAACAACAACTGGTGGTGCGAGAACATCCGCGCCACCAACCCGTGCGGCGAGCAGCCGCTCCCGCCGTACGGCTCGTGCCTGCTCGGCTCGGTCAACCTCACGCGCTTCGTCGTCCATCCGTTCACGCCGGAGGCGGCGTTCGACTGGGACGAGTACCGCGAGGTCGTCAAGGTCTTCACGCGCATGCTCGACAACGTCGTCGAGATCAACGGCCTGCCGCTCGAGGGGCAGCGCAACGAGATCATGCGCAAGCGCCGCCACGGCATGGGCTTCCTCGGCCTCGGCTCGACGATCACGATGCTCGGCATGAAGTACGGCTCGAAGGAGTCCGTGCAGTTCACCGAGGCGGTGTCGCGCGAGATGGCGATCGCGGGCTGGGAGGCGGGGCTCGACCTCGCGCGCGAGAAGGGCCCGGCGCCGATCATGAACGAGGAGTTCACGGTCTCGGCGCGGATGCTGCGCCAGCGGCCGGAGATGGTGAAGGACGGCTGGAAGGTCGGGCAGAAGGTGCCCGGGCGCATCCTGCACGCTCGCTATAGCCGCTACATGCAGCGGGTC
>JAFEDP010000202.1 GCA_018241545.1 Pseudomonadota bacterium | reverse complement strand
GGCCCCGCGGCGACGAGGCAATGTGGGGCCCTGGCGGCGGGGTGTCCATGACGGAAGCGGCACAGCGGGTCACGAGCGCGGCGGCGCTGCCGGACGCGGCGCGCCTCGGCGCGTACCTCGCCGGCCGCCTGCCCGGCGCCGGCGCCGGACTGCGCGTCGAGCCGCTCGGCGGCGGGCAGTCGAACCCGACCTTCCTGCTGAGCGCGGGCGAGCGCCGCTATGCGCTGCGCACCAAGCCCGGGCGCGCGGCGGACCTGCTGCCCTCGGCGCACCAGATCGAGCGCGAGTACCGGGTGCTCGGCGCGCTCGCCGGCTCCGGGGTGCCGGTGCCGGGCGTGCACGTGCTGTGCGACGACGAGGACGTGATCGGCCGCGCCTTCTACGTGATGGACTTCGTCGACGGCCGCGTGTTCCAGGACCCGCGGCTGCCCGAGCTCGCGCCGGCCGAGCGCGCCGCACTCTTTGCCGACATGAACCGCGTGCTCGCCCGACTGCACGGCCTCGACTACGCGGCGCTCGGCCTCGGCGACTACGGCAAGCCGGGCGACTACCTGGCACGCCAGATCGCGCGCTGGTCCAGGCAGTACCGCGCGAGCGAAACCGAGCCGATCGAGAGTATGGACCGGCTGATCGAGTGGCTGCCGACGTGCCTGCCGCCGGGCGAGGAGGCGACGCTGGTGCACGGCGACTTCCGGCTCGACAACCTGGTCATCGACGCGCACGAGCCGCGGGTCGTCGGCGTGCTCGACTGGGAGCTGTCGACGCTGGGTTCGCCGCTCGCCGACTTCTCGTACCACTGCTGCGTGTACCACTTCCCGCCCGGCCGGCACCGCGGCCTCGGTGGCCTCGACGTCGCCGCGCTCGGTCTGCCGACCGAGGCGGAGTACGTCGCCGCCTACTGCCGCAATACCGGGCGCGCGGCGATCGGGCACTGGGACTACTACCTCGCCTACAACTTCTTCCGGATGGCCGCGATCGTGCAGGGCATCCGCAAGCGGGCCGAGCTCGGCACCGCGGCGGCGGCCAACGCGCTCGAGTTCGGGCGCGGCGCGCGGCTGCTGGCGGAGATGGGCTGGGAGCGGGCGCGGCGCGCGGGCGCCGCCTGAGATCGACACAGGGGAGGGCAGGCGATGCAGGCCGAGGCCGGATCCGTCCAGACGGGAGCGCCGGGGCGCGAGGAGCGCCAGTGGGCGATGCTGTGCCACCTGAGCGCGATGCTGATGTACTGCACCGCGGTCGGTGGCTTCATCGCGCCGCTCATCATCTGGCTGCTGAAGCGCGACGAGATGCCGTTCGTCGCCGACCAGGGGCGCGAGACGCTCAACTTCCAGATCACCACGCTGATCGCGCTGATGATCAGCGGCCTGCTGATGCTGGTGCTGATCGGCTTCGTGCTGTTCTTCGCGGTGCTCGCGTGTCACTTCGTGCTGACGATCGTCGCGACCGTGAAGTCGTCGGAGGGCGTGCCCTACCGCTACCCGTTCTGCTGGCGGTTGATCCGCTGACTCAGCCGCCGGCGTAGTAGTCGGGATAGTCCGGCGCGAGTCCCTTGAAGCGGCGGTGGATCCACCAGTACTGGTCCGGCACGCGCCGCACCTGCGCCTCGATGGCGGCGTGGTACTCGAGCGTGTCGGCGACGGGATCGCCGCTCGGCCAGTGCGCGAACGGCGGGTGCACGACCGCGCGCCAGCCGCGGGCGCCCGGCAGCCGCTCGACCGAGTAGTACAGCACCGCGGCCCCGGTGAGCTGCGCGAGCCGCGGCGTGAACACGTTGGTCGCCGCGGGGTGGCCGAAGAACGGCACCATCTCGGCACCCTTGTTGCGGTAGGCCTGGTCGCTCGCGTACCAGACGATCTCGTTGCGCTTGAGCGCCGTGATCATGCCGCGCACGTCGTCGCGCAGGATCGCCTTGCGGGCATTGCGCGCGAAGCTGCCGCCCGAGACGCGTGCGATCAGCTCGTTCTTGGTGGGCCGGTACAGCACGCAGATCGGCTGGCGGCAGTTCATGATGCGCGCGCCGATCTGCAGCGGCGTGAAGTGCGCGGTCAGGAGGATCGCGCCGCGGCCGCGCGCGAGCGCCGCCTGCAGGTGCTCGAGGCCCTCGACCGTGGAATGGGCGGCGATGAAGCGGTCGTCCGACCACCAGGTGATCGCCGACTCGAACAGGCCGATGCCGAGGCACTCGAAGTGGCGGTCGAGCAGGGCCTCGCGCCCGGCGGCGTCGAGCTCGGGCAGGCACAGCGCGATGTTGGCGCGCGCGACGTCCACGAACGACAGCGGCAGGCGCCGCGCCAGCCGGCCGAGGCCGCGGCCGGTGGCCAGCACGCCGCGAAAGGGCAGCAGCAGCACCAGCCGGGCCAGCCCGAGGCCGAGCCACGTCAGCCAGTAGCGGGGCGCGAGCAGGCGGGCGGGCATCGGGACGGGGCTCCGTGCAACGGCGGACGGCGGCGAAGCTACCACGAGTGGCGCCGGCCGGCGCCGCGCCGCGCGCCTGGGCGCGCGGCACGGACCCGGGGGGTCGGCCGCGCTTGACCGCCGTTTTGCCGCCACGCCATACTGCGCGCATGACGCTGCATCCCGCCCCGCTGCCTGGTCCGACGGACGCGCTGCCGCGCGCCGGCTGGTGGTGGCGCCACTCCACGGAGTGGGCGCGCGGCGCGCAGGTCTAACCGACAGATCCCTAAACCGACCGCGATCCCATCTCCGACCAGTGCCGGGGATGGGCGTGGCGTCGTCTGCTCCCCGGGTCCCCCGACGAGGAGCCCATGCACTCGCACTTCGACATCGCCGCAGACCTCGATACGCCCGTGTCGGCGTACCTCAAGCTGCGCCCGTTCAAGCCGCGCTTCCTGCTGGAGAGCGTCGAGGGCGGCGAGCGCATCGCGCGCTACTCGTTCATCGGCTTCGGCGATGCGCTGGAGATCCGGCTCGACTCCGAGGGCCTGAGCGTGCGGCCGGCCGGCGGGCAGGTCGAGCGCCAGCCCCGCCCGGCCGACCGCGCGGCGCTGCTCGCGGCGCTGCGCGCCGCGCTCGCGCGCGCCCCGCGCCTCGCCCCGGAGATCCCCGGCCTGCCGCTCGCCGGCGGTCTGGTCGGCGCCGCCGCCTACGACCTGGTGCGCTACTTCGAGCGCGTCCCGGCGCGCCTGCCGGTGGAGCCCGGCGCGCCGGAGGCCTGCTACCTCGCGCCGTGCTCGTTCCTGATCTTCGACCACGTCACGCGCGGCATCGCGCTCTTGCACGCCGGCCCCGAGGAGGAGCGCGCGGCGCTCAGGCGCGAGATCGTGCGGGCCCTGCACGGCGGCCTGCAGACCGGCCGGCCGCCGACGCGCCTCGCGACCCCGCGGGCGAGCCTCTCGCGCGAGGCGTACGTCGCCGGCGTCCGGCGCGTGCAGGAATACATCGCAGCCGGCGACGTCTACCAGCTCGTACTGTCGAGCCAGTTCGAGGGCGACTGCGAGCTCGATCCGTTCGAGGCCTACCGGGCGCTCAGGATCCTGAACCCGTCGCCCTACATGATCTACTGCGAGCTCGGCGACCGCACGCTGGTCGGCTCCTCGCCCGAGGCGCTGGTGCGCCTCAGCGGCCGCTCGGCGCAGCTGCGCCCGATCGCCGGCACGCGCCCGCGCGGCGCGACGGCGGAGCTCGACGTCGCGCTCGAGCGCGAACTGCTCGCCGACGCCAAGGAGAACGCCGAGCACGTGATGCTGGTCGACCTCGCGCGCAACGACCTCGGGCGCGTCGCGGGCGCCGGCAGCGTGCACGTCGACCCGTACCGGGTCATCGAGCGCTACAGCCACGTGATGCACATCGTCAGCGGCGTGCAGGGCGAGCTCGCGCCGGGGCGCGACGCGTTCGACCTGTTCGCGGCCGCGTTCCCGGCCGGCACGCTGGTCGGCGCGCCCAAGGTGCGCGCGATGGAGATCATCGAGGAGCTCGAGCCGGTGCGGCGCGGGTTCTACGGCGGCACCTACGGCTACTTCGGGCTCAGCGGCGACATGGACCACGCGATCACGATCCGCACGCTGACCTTCCACGGCGGGCGCTATCGCTTCCAGGCCGGCGCCGGCATCGTCGCCGACAGCGTGCCGGAGCGCGAGCACGACGAGGTACTGGCCAAGAGCGCGGTGCTGCGGCGCGCACTCGAGCTCGCGAAGGAGGGCCTCTGAGATGGGTGCCACTGGCGCGCGGCTGCTGCTGATCGACAACTACGACTCGTTCACCTACAACCTGGTGCAGGCGTTCCTGGTGCTCGGCGCCGAGGTGCTCGTGCACCGCAACGACCAGATCACGACGGCGCAGGCCGACGCGCTCGCGCCGACCCACCTGTGCATCTCCCCGGGGCCCGGCACGCCGCACGATGCCGGCGTGTCCATGGACATGATCCGCCACTTCGCCGGCCGCATCCCCGTGTTCGGCGTCTGCCTCGGCCACCAGTCCATCACCGAGGTGTTCGGCGGCAAGGTGGTGCGCAACTGGCGCCTGATGCACGGCAAGACCTCGCCGGTGGAGCACGACGGCGAGGGCGTGTTCGCGGGCCTGCCGCAGCCGCTCGAGGTCGGGCGCTACCACTCGCTGGTCGCCGAGCCCGCCTCGCTGCCGACCGAGCTGGTCGTCAGCGCGCGTACGCCGGAAGGCGAGATCATGGGCGTGCGCCACAGCCGCCTCATGGTCGAGGGCGTGCAGTTCCACCCCGAGAGCGTGCTGACGCCGCAGGGTCCGGCGCTGCTGCGTAACTTCCTGGCCATGCGCGGCGGGCGGCGCGCGTGAGCCCGGCCGCGCACCCGCTGCGCCCGCTGCTGGAGGACCTGGTCGAGGGCCGGTCGCTGACCGAGAGCGCGGCCTTCGACCTCCTGGTCGCACTGACCGACGAGTCGCTGGCGCCGGCGCTCGCCGGCGGGCTGCTGGCGGCGCTGCGCGCCAAGGGCGTGACCGCGGACGAGCTGCGGGGCTTCGCGCGCGGCATGCGCTCGCTGGCGCGCCGGCCGCGGCTGCCGGACGTCGGGCCGACGATCGACATCGTCGGCACCGGCGGCGACGCCTCGCACACCTTCAACCTCTCGACCGGCACCGCGCTGCTCGCGGTCGCCGCCGGCGCGCGCGTCACCAAGCACGGCAACCGCTCGATCTCGAGCCGCTCGGGCAGCGCCGACGTGCTGGAGTCGCTCGGGCTCGCGATGCCGCTCGACGAGCGTGCCGCGGGCGACTGCCTCGCCGCGACCGGCTTCACGTTCCTGTTCGCGCCGCACTACCATCCGGCGATGAAGGCCGTCGCCCCGGTGCGCGCGGCGCTCGGGATCCGCACCGTGTTCAATCTGCTCGGGCCGCTGACGAACCCGGCCGAGCCGCCGTTCCACCTGATCGGCGCCTACAGCGCGGCTGCGGCACGGCTGATGGCCGAGACGCTGGCCGGGCTGCCGATCCGCCGCGCCTTCGTCGTGCACGGCGAGCCGGGCTGGGACGAACCGACGCCGGCGGGCCCGTTCCTGCTCTACGACGTGCGCCCCGGCGAGTGGCGCGAGAGCCGGCGCAGCGCCGCCGACTACGGCCTGCCGACGTGCCTGCCCGAGGACCTGAAGGGTGGCGACGCCCGCCACAACGCCGCGGCGCTGCGCGCGGTGTTCGAGGGCCGCGACCGCGGCGCGCACCGCGATGCGCTCGTGATGGGCGCGGCGCTCGCCCTCGAGGCCGCCGGCCTCGCCGACGGCGCGCGCGAGGGTGCCGCCAGGGCGGCCGCCGCCATCGACTCGGGCGCCGCGGCCGGTACGCTCGCCGCGCTCGCGGA
>JAFEDP010000201.1 GCA_018241545.1 Pseudomonadota bacterium | reverse complement strand
AAGCCGCCGATGTCGACCTCGATGCTCTGCGGCAGCAGCGTGTAGGTGCGCGGCGCGGTGCGGGCCGGGGCGCGCTCGCTCGACTCGAGCCGCTCGACGAGCAGCTGCGCGACGCGCAGCATCGCCGCCGGGTGGCTCAGGATCACGCGGTCGAAGGACTCGCGCGGCAGCCGCGCGAGCTCGCTGTCGCGCAGCGCCCGCACCGTCGCGCTGCGGCGGTGCCCGGACAGGAGCCCCATCTCGCCGACCGTCTCGCCGGAGGGGATCCGGCCGATCAGCCGCGCGGGCTCGCCGGGCGCGTAGGCGCCGAGGCACCCGGCGATCACGAGGTAGAGCGCGTCGGAGACTTCGCCGGCGTCGAACAGCGTCGCGCCGCCCGGCAGCGACTGCCACTCGAGCTCCGCGCCGATCGCCGACAGCGTCTCGCGCCCGAGGCCCCGGAAGATCGGCGACGACTCGAGCAGCGCCAGCGGGTCGCCGCGCAGCACGAGCGTCTCGCCGGGATCGCCGTCCATTCCCACCTCGGGCCGGGTGCACTACATTAGCGCGGAACGGCCCGCGGCGGGCGGTGCAGGAGGCGAGCGCGGATGGCAGCGGCGAGTCGCAGGTTGCCCCGGCCGACGACCGCACCGAGCGCGGCGCTGCGGGCGATCTGGCGGACGGTGGCGGCGCTGCCGCCGGGCCGCGTGTGCACCTACGGGGCGGTCGCGGCGCGCGCCGGGCTGCCGCGCCGGGCCCGGCTCGTCGGCCACGCCCTCAAGGTCGCGCCGCGCGCACTGGCCCTGCCGTGGCACCGCGTGGTCGGCGCCGGCGGTCGGATCGCCTTCCCCGCGGGCAGCGCCGCGCACCGCGAGCAGCGGCGGCGACTGCTCGCCGAGGGCGTCGCGGTGGTGCGCGGGCGCGTTCGCGTGCCGGCGGCCGGCGACCTCGATGCGCTGCTGTGGGGCGGCCGCTGATATAAGATCCGCGCTCGCGGAGCGAGGCACCTGGAAGATGCGCCGACACGTCGTTTTCTCGCACGGCAAGGAGAGCGGTCCGTGGGGCGCGAAGATCTCGGCGCTCGCCGAGGTCGCCCGCGCCGAGGGCTGGGAGGTCGAGTCGGTCGACTACCGCGGCCTCGACGACCCGCACGAGCGGGTCACGCGCCTGCTCAGCTACTGCCGCGAGCTGCAGGGCCGGCTGGTGCTGGTCGGCTCGAGCATGGGCGGGCACGTCTGCACCAGCGCCTCGCGCCTGCTGCGTGCCGGCGGGCTGTTCCTGCTGGCGCCGGCCTTCTACATGCCCGGCTTCGAGGATCAGACGCCGGCGCCGGCCGACTGTCCCATCGCGATCGTGCACGGCTGGCGCGACGACGTCGTGCCGGTCGAGAACAGCATCCGCTTCGCGCAGCAGCACCGCGCGACGCTACACGTGCTCGATACCGACCACCGGATGCAGGACCGCATCCGCGAGATCAGCTACTACTTCGAGTACTTCCTCGTGACGCTCGACAAGTTCGGCGGGGCGTGACGCCCCGCGCGGAGGCCGCCCATGCGCACGTCCCTCGCCGTCCTCCTGGCCCTGGTCCTCGCCGTCGCCGGCTGCGCACGCGAGCCGCCGCCGCCGGCGCCGGCGGCCAAGCCCGCGCCGACCGTGTTCGACCCGCTGGTCCAGAGCGAGGACCGCGCGCGCGCGGTCGAGCGCACGGTGCAGGAGCAGGACGCCGCGGCGCGCCGGCAGATCGCCGCCGCCGAGGGCGCCGCGCCCGAGGCGCAGCGGTGAGCGACGGCGGCTGGGTCGTCTACATCGTCGAGAACGAGCGCGGCGCCCTCTACACCGGCATCACGACCTCGCTGGGCCGGCGGCTCGCGGAACACGCCGGGCGGGGCGGGCGGGGCGCGCGCTTCTTCCGCCTCGGTCGCCCGGCGCGCCTCGTCTACAGCGAACCGGCGGCGGACCGCGCCGGGGCGCTGCGGCGCGAGGCCGAGATCAAGCGCCTGGACCGCCGCGACAAGCTCGCGCTGATCGGCGCGCCGGTGCCTGGCGCCCCGTGAGCCCGGTGCTCGGCCTCGGTCGCTCGCTGCTGTGGCTCGCCGGCCGCGTCATGGGCCTGTGGGTCCGCCCGACGCCGCTGCCGGTCGACGAGGCCGAGCGGCTGCGCGGCCGCGGCCGGCGCGTGCTGTACGTGCTCGAGCGCCAGTCGCTGTCGGACCTGCTCGCGCTCGCGCTCGTGTGCCGGGCGGTCGGCCTGCCGCCGGCGACGCGCCGCTTCGTGCTCGGCGCGGCGCGCGAGCCGCGCGCCAGCCTGTTCCTCGAGCGGCGGCGCGGCTGGCTGCGCAAGCGCGCCGACCGGCGCACCCCCGAGCGCCTGCAGCGCCTGATCGCGGCCGCACTGGCCGCCGGCGACTGCGAGGTCGACCTCGTGCCGGTCGCGGTCTTCTGGGGCCGCACCCCCCTCAAGACCGAGGGCTCGTGGCTGCGCCAGCTGGTGCGCGAGGACTGGACCCTGGTCGGCCCGTTCCGCCGGTTCCTGTCCACGCTGGTCAACGGGCGGCGCACGCTGGTGCGCTTCGGCGACCCGGTGAGCCTTGCCGAGTTCGTCGGCGCCGAACCCGAGGCGCGGCGCGCCGCGCGCCGCGCCGTGCGGGTCATGCGCGCGGAGTTCCGCAACGCGCGCGCGGCGGTCGTGGGTCCCGACCTCTCGCACCGGCGCACGGTGATCGCCGAGGTCCTCGCCAAGCGGGCGGTGCGCGCCGCGGTCGCGCTCGAGATCCGCGACAAGCGCCTGTCGCGGCGCGAGGGCCTGCTGCAGGCGCGCCGCTACGCGCTCGAGATCGCCGCCGACTACTCGCCGGGCTTCGTGGCCCTCATGGAGGGAATCCTGGCGCGCGTCTGGAACCGGCTCTACGACGGCGTCGAGGTGCTGCACGCCGAGCGCCTCGAGCTCGCCTCGGCGGGGGCGCAGATCGTCTACGTGCCGTGCCACCGCAGCCACATGGACTACCTGCTGCTGTCGTACGTGATCTACAAGCGCGGCTTCGCGGTGCCGCACGTCGCCGGCGGGGTCAACCTCGACCTGCCGGTCGTCGGCCGCTACCTGCGCAAGGGCGGCGCGTTCTTCCTGCGCCGGACGTTCCGCGGCAACCCGGTCTATCCGATCGTGTTCATGACCTACCTCGGCGTCATGATGGCGCGCGGCCACCCGATCGAGTACTTCATCGAGGGCGGTCGCAGCCGCACCGGCCGGCTGTTGGCGCCGAAGACCGGCATGCTGGCGATGACGCTGCGCAGCTTCCTCGCCGATCCGTCGCGGCCGGTGCTGTTCATGCCGGTGTACTTCGGCTACGAGCGCCTGGTCGAGGCCAAGACCTACGTCGGCGAGCTGTCCGGGCGACCGAAGCAGAAGGAGAGCGTGCTCGGCCTGCTGCGCTCGCTCGGCGTGCTGCGCAAGCGCTTCGGCCGGGTGTTCGTGAGCTTCGGCGAGCCGATCCCGCTCGCCGAGATCCTGACGCGCGTCGCGCCCGGCTGGCAGCAGTCCCCGGTCGAGGTGCGCCCGCCCTGGCTCGGGGCGGCGACCGACGCGCTCGCCGCCGAGATCCAGTCGCGCGTGAACGCCGCGGCCGCGATCTCGCCGATCGCGCTGCTCAGCCTCGCGCTGCTGTCGGCGCCGCGCCAGGCGATGCCGGAGGCCGACCTCGTGCGCCAGCTCGACCTGTACAGGCGCCTCGCCGAGCGCGCCCCGTACTCGGCCGACGTCTGGTGCACGCCGCTCGACGGGACGGCGATCGTCGCCTACGGCCACGCGATGGGGGTCATCGAGACGGTGGCCCACCCGCTCGGCGCGATCGTGCGCATGAGCGAGGAGAGCGCGGTGCTGTCGGCCTACTACCGCAACAACATCGTGCACGCGTTCGCGTTCCCGTCGCTGATCGCCTGCGCCTTCCTCAACAACCCGGCCATGCGCACCGAGGACGTGCAGCGCCTGGCGTGGCGAATCTATCCGTATATCGCGCAGGAGCTGTTCCTGCGCTGGCCGGAGGCCGAGGTCGCCGGCGTCGTCGACGAGATGCTGGCCGCGCTCGCCGAGCTCGGCCTGCTCGAGCGCAGCGCCGACGGCACCCTGTGGCGCCGGCCGCGTACCGGCACGGCCGCGGCGGTGCAGCTGTCGCTGCTCGCGCACGCCACGCTGGACGTGATCGAGCGCTACTACCTCGCCATCGCGCTGCTGCTGCAGGCCGGGCACGAGGCGATCTCCCAGGATGCGCTCGAGAGCCGCTGCCAGCAGATGGCGAGCCGGATGGCGCTGCTGTACGAGCTGCGGGCGCCGGAGTTCTTCGACCGGACGCTGTTCCGGCAGTTTCTCGACCTGCTGCGCGCGCGCAACGTCATCCGCACGGTGCCCGGCGGGCGCCTGAGCTACGACGAGGAACTGCTGCGCGTGGCGGCGGATGCGCAGCTCGTGCTCTCCGAGCAGATCCGCCATAGCATCCTGCAAGTGACTGCCGGATAAGCGCGGAACGACCGACCGCTTTTGCACTGCAAGATTCGGTTTCCCCTCGTTTCGCGAGCCCTCGCGTCGCATTCGCCCGGCTATACTTCCGCCCCACGACGTTGCGTCGTGGCCGCGACCTCGGTGAATTCGCAACAGGCCTCACGACGGTCAGGCACACGACGACTACGGCACCGGAGCCGCACCGGCTGCACCCGGCTAAGGACACCACGCGGCATTGGCCAGTCACTGGGGTAACGATCAATGAACAGCCACACGGCGCGTCCGCTCGGGACCAACCTGCGTCTTGCCATCGCCGCGGCCTGCGCGCTCGCCGCGCTCGGCACGGCGCCCGGCGCGGCCGCCTTCGACTTCCGGGGCGACGGCTGGAGCGGCAGCTGGGACACGACGCTGTCGTTCACCGAGGCCTGGCGCGTCAAGAGCCCGGACTCGCAGCTGGTCGGCGCCCCGGACGGCGGCGTCGCGCGCAACGTCAACGCCGACAACGGCGACCTCAATTACCGCAACGGTGACCCGTTCACGCAGGCCTACAAGCTGCTGACGGAGCTGACGCTCAAGACCGACCACTACGGCCTGTTCCTGCGCGGCTCCGGGCTGTACGACTACCAGGTCATGGACCACAGCACGTTCCGCACGCCGATCAGCCACGACGCCAAGGAGATCGCCGGCCGCTACGCGCGCCTGCTGGATGCCTTCGCGTGGGGCAAGTGGCAGCTCGGCGAGGGCCACCCGTTCGAGCTCAGGCTCGGCAACCAGGTCATCAACTGGGGTGAGACCACCTTCTTCCAGAGCGGCCTCAACGCGGTCAACGCGCTCGACGTCGCGGCGCTGCGCCAGCCGGGCGCCGAGCTGCAGGAGGCGTTCTGGGCGCAGCCGATGGCGCGCATCACCGCCGGGCTGTCGCAGACGGTCTCGCTGGACGCGTTCGTGCTGCCGTACTGGCGCAAGACCCAGCTCGAGCCCGAGGGCACGTACTTCTCGACCAACGACTTCGTCGCGCCGGGCGGCTACCAGCAGTTCATCGGCTTCGGCGCCTACTCCGACCAGGGCACCGACTTCCGCCCGCTCGGCGGCCCGTACATCTCGAACTTCTACGCCTCGCCGCGCGCACCGGACGTCGCCGGCAAGAAGGGCGGCCAGTACGGGGCCGCGATGCGCTTCTTCCTCCCGAATCTCGGCCAGGGCACCGAGATCGCCGTGTACGCGATGCAGTATACGAGCCGCACGCCGCTGATCAGCACGCGCACCGGCACGCAGGCCGGCGTCGGCAACGCGGTCGGCGCCGCGACCGCGGTTGCG
>JAFEDP010000200.1 GCA_018241545.1 Pseudomonadota bacterium | reverse complement strand
CTACCAGCGCACCGGCGCGATCTGCGGCGTGCGTCTGCCCGCGGGCCTGCGCCTCGCCGACCGGCTGCCCGAGCCGATCTTCACGCCCGCGACCAAGGCCGCGGTCGGCGAGCACGACGAGAACGTCGCCTTCGAGCAGGTCGCCGCGACCATCGGCCGCGACGTCGCCGAGCAGGTGCGGCGCGCGGCGCTCGCGCTGTACGCGTTCGCCTCGGAGCACGCGCGCGCCCGCGGCATCATCATCGCCGACACCAAGTTCGAGTTCGGCCTCGATCCGCGCGGCGAGCTGGTGCTGATCGACGAGGTGCTGACGCCCGACTCCTCGCGCTTCTGGCCGGTGGCGAGCTACGAGCCCGGCAAGAGCCCGCCGTCGTTCGACAAGCAGTACGTGCGCGACTACCTCGAGACGCTCGACTGGAACAAGCGCGCGCCGGGGCCGCGGCTGCCGGAGGAGGTCGTGCGCCGCACCAGCGAGAATTACGCCGAGGCGCTCCGGCTCCTGACTGCCTGACTAGCGGCGCGCGGCCCAGCGGCCGATGATGCGCGCGAGCGCCGCGACGCCGTCGCCGAGCGCCGCCGGCCCGGGCTGCAGGATCAGCGACGACTTGATCTCGTGGAGTTCGCCGTCGCGCACCGCCGGCACCGACTCCCAGCCGGGCCGCGCCGCGACCCGCTCGGGCCGGAACTTCTTGCCGCACCAGGAGCCGATGATCAGGTCCGGCCGACGGCGCGGCACCTCGGCGGGATCGGCGATGATGCGCCCCCGCCCGAGCGGCTCGCGCGCGAGCTCCGGGAAGCAGTCCTCGCCGCCGGCGATGCCGATCAGCTCCGACACCCAGCGGATCGCCGAGATCTGCGGCTCGTCCCACTCCTCGAAGTAGACGCGCGGCCGCCGCGGCAGGCGCGCCGCCGCCGCGCGCACCTCCTCGAGGCCGGCCTCGAGCCGCGCCGCGAGCGCCTGGCCCTTGGCCTCGCAGCCGATGAGCCCGCCCAGCATGCGCAGCATCGAGAGGATGCCCGCGACGCTGCGCTGGTTGAAGACGTGCACCTCGATGCCGGCGCGCGCCAGCGCCGCGGCGATGTCGGCCTGCAGGTCCGAGAACGCGAGCACGAGGTCGGGCGCGAGCGCCTCGATGCGGTCGAGGCGGGCGCTGGTGAACGCCGAGACGCGCGGCTTCTCGCGCCGCGCCCGGGGCGGGCGCACGGTGAAGCCCGAGATGCCGACGATCCGCCAGTCCTCGCCCATCAGGTAGAGGGCCTCGGTCGTCTCCTCGGTGAGGCACACGATCCGCGTGGGGTAGCCGCCTGTCTCGCGCACCGCTGCCTCCGTCCGCCGGGCCGGCAGCTTAGACCGCCGTCGCGCCCACTTGCCAGCCCGCGGCGCCGGGTGCAACCCTAGCGCCGATGCCGACGCCCCTCGCCCGCTTCGAGGCGCTCCTGTTCGAGGCGCCGCCCGCCCCGCTCGGCCGGATCGGGCGCGCGACGCTCGCGCCGCTGCGCTACGTCTACGCCCTCGCCCGCGACCTCGTCTTCGGCGACCTGAACATGCGGGCCATGAGCCTCGTGTACACGACGCTGCTATCGATCGTGCCGCTGCTCGCGTTCTGCTTCTCGATCGTCAAGGCCTTCGGCTTCCACCGCGAGTTCGAGCCGCTGATCGCCGAGTTCTTCCGCCCGCTCGGCAGCCGCGGCCCGGAGCTGACCGCGCGCGTGATCGGCTTCGTCGACCACCTGCAGGGGGGCGTGCTCGGCTCGGTGGGCCTCGCGGTGCTGCTCTGGACCGTGATCTCGGTCGTGCAGAAGGTCGAGGACTCCTTCAACCACCTCTGGCACGTCGACCGCCCGCGCAGCCTGGCGCGGCGCTTCAGCGAGTACCTGTCGGTGCTGATCGTGAGCCCGATCCTGATGGCGGCGGCGCTCGCGCTCGTGGCCTCGATCGCGACCCGGCCGCTGCTCGTGTGGCTGCAGTCGCACCCGCCGCTCGGGCTGCTGGTGACGACCGCCGGCAAGCTCGGCCCGCTCGTGATCGTCACCGGCGGCTTCACGTTCCTGTACTCGTTCGTGCCCAATACCCGCGTGCGGCTGCGTAGCGCCGCGCTCGCCGGGCTGGCCGCCGCCGCGGCCTGGGTCACGGCCAGCTTCGCCTTCACGCGCCTCGTCGCCTACTCCACCGAGATGATGGCGGTGTACGCGGGATTTGCGATCGTGCTGCTCGCGCTGATGTGGATCTGGCTCAACTGGCTGATCCTGCTGACCGGCGCGCTGTTCGCGTTCTACCTGCAGAACCCCGCGTACCTGCGCTCCGGCGAACGCGACGTGGTGCCCACCGCGCGGCTGCGCGAGCGCCTCGCCGTCAGCGTCATGGTGCTCGTCGCCCAGGCCTTCGAGGCCGGCGCGGCGCGCCAGAGCGTGACGCGGCTCGCCGAGGCGCTCGCGGTGCCGAGCATCGCGCTCGGGCCGATCGTCGATGCGCTGATCGAGGCCGGGCTGCTCGAGACCACCGACCGCGAGGGGCTGCTGCCGGCGCGCGACCCGGCGCGGATCACCCTCGCCGAGGTGCTCACGGCGGTGCGCGACGGCAACCAGGGCCGCGCGATGACGCTGCGCCAGGCCGCGGTGATCGCCCCGGCCGAGGCGGCCTGCGGGCGCGTGGAGGAGCTGATCCGGCGCGAGCTCGGCACGAGCTCGCTGCGCGACCTCGCCGCGGGCCGCCCGCCCGGCTAGACCCGCGCGAGCGCCTGGCGCACGTCCTCGATCAGGTCGGCCGGGTCCTCGATGCCGACCGACACGCGGATCATCGACTCGCTGATCCCGAGCTGCTGGCGCAGCTCCACCGGCACGCCGGAGTGCGTCATCGCCGCCGGGTGGCTGGCGAGGCTCTCGGTGCCGCCGAGGCTGACGGCGAGCTTGATGACCTGCAGCGCGTCCAGGAACCGGAACGCGCCCGCCTCCCCGCCGCGCACCTCGAACGAGAACGTCGAGCCGGGGGCGCGGCACTGGCGCTCGTAGACCGGGCGGCGCGGGTCGCCGGCCGGCAGCAGCCCGAGGTGGCGCACCGACAGCACCTGCGGCTGCGCCGCCAGGAACTCTGCGACCTGCTGCGCGTTCGCGTTGGCGCGCTCCATGCGCAGCTTGAGCGTCTCCATCGAGCGCAGCAGCATCCAGGCGGAGTTGGGGTCGAGCTGCGTGCCCATGGCGCCGCGCAGCTGGCGGATCGGCTGCACCACCTCGCGCCGGCCGGTGACGCCGCCGGCGACGAGGTCCGAGTGGCCGCCGACGTACTTGGTCAGCGAGTAGACGTTGAGGTCGGCGCCGCAGCGGAGCGGGTTCTGGTACAGCGGCCCGAGCATCGTGTTGTCGGTCACCACCAGCGGCCGGTGGCCCTGGCGGCGGCCGATGTCGTCGGCGATCTCGGCCATGAGCCCGAGGTCGACCAGCGAGTTGGTGGGATTGGCCGGCGTCTCGGTCATCACGAGCGCCACGCGCCCCGCCGCCATGGCCGCCTCCGCCGCGGCGGTCGCCTCGGCGCGCGACAGGCCGTCGCGGAAGGCGACGTGGCGGATGCCGTAGTTCGGCAGCGCCCGGGCGATCAGCGTCTCGGTGCCGCCGTAGAGCGGCTCGCAGTACAGCAGCACGTCGCCCGCCCTGAGGTGGGCGAGGAAGGTGGTCGCGAGCGCCGCCATCCCCGAGGAGAACACCGCCGCGGCCGCCGCGTCGTCCCACAGCGCGAGGCGGTCCTCGAGCACCTCGAGGTTCGGGTTGTTGAAGCGCGAGTAGACGAGGCCGCCGGCGCGCCCCTCCGGCACCGGCTTGCGGCCGGAGGTGTAGTCGAAGAAGTCCTTGCCGTCCTGAGCGCTGCGGAACACGAAGGTCGAGGTCAGGAACACCGGCGGCTTGAGCGCGCCCTCCGACAGGTGCGGCTCGAACCCGAAGCCCATCATCTGGGTCTCGGGCGACAGCAGCCGGTCGCCGATCTTGCGCTTGTGGTAGGTGTCAGCCATGGGGTCGCTCTCCTGCGTCTGTGCCCGGCGCTACTCGCCCGCGATCGTCATTTCCTCGACCAGCATCGAGCCGGTGCGGATTGAGCCGCGCTCGTCGAGGTCGCTGCCGACCGCGACCAGGTGGCGGAACATGTCCTTGAGGTTGCCGGCGATGGTGATCTCGCTGACCGGGAAGGCCAGCGCCCCGCCCTCGACCCAGAAGCCCGCCGCGCCGCGCGAGTAGTCGCCGGTCACGCCGTTGACGCCCTGCCCCATGAGCTCGGTGACGACGAGCCCGCGGCCCATGCGCCGCACGAGGCCGGCGAAGTCCTCGGCGCCCGGGTGCACCGTGAGGTTGTGCACGCCGCCGGCGTTGCCGGTGGTCCTGAGGCCGAGCTTGCGGGCCGCGTAGGTGTTGAGCACGTAGCCTTCGAGCACGCCGCCGGCGACCAGCTCGCGGTCGCGCGTCGCGCAGCCCTCGCCGTCGAACGGCGCGCTGCCGAGCCCGCGCCTGAGGTGCGGCCGCTCGGAGATCCCGAAGAAGCCCGGGAACACCGGGGTGCCGGCGGCGTCGAGCAGGAACGAGCTGCGCCGATACTGGGCGCCGCCGCGGATCGCCGCCACGAAGTGGCCGACCAGCCCGCGCGCCAGCTCCGGCACGAACAGCACCGGCGCGCGCGTGGTCGGCACGCGGCGGGCGCCGAGGCGCCGCACGGTGCGCTCGGCCGCCTGGCGGCCGACGGCCTCCACGTCCTCCAGGGCACGCCAGTCGCGCGCGGCCGTGTACCAGTAGTCGCGCTCCTGCTGCTCGCCCTGCTGGCCCACGACCACGCAGCTGACGCTGTAGTAGGTCGACGGGAAGCCGCCGAGGAAGCCGAGCGTGTTGCCGTAGACGCGCAGCGAGCGGTGGCTGCCGAGGCTCGCGCCCTCGGAGTTCGTGACGCGCGGGTCGAGCGCGAGCGCCGCGGCCTCGCAGCGCCGCGCGAGCTCGATGCCCGCCTCGGCCTCGAGGTCCCACGGGTGCGACAGGTCGAGGTCCGGGATCTCGCGCGCCAGCGTCTCCGGGTCGGGGAGCCCGGCGCAGTCGTCCTCGGCGGTGAAGCGCGCGATCGAGACGGCCTTGCGGACCGTGTCGGCGACCGCGCCCCAGGACAGGTCGCCGGTGGTCGCGGTGCCCTTGCGCTTGCCGACGTAGGCCGTGATGCCCATGCCGCGGTCGCGCTGGTACTCGAGCGTCTCGACCTCGCCGAGCCGCACCGACACCGACAGGCCGGTGTCGACGCTGACGCCGACGTCGGCGGCGGTCGCGCCCGCGGCGCGCGCCTCGGCCAGCGACTGCTCGACGAGGGCTGCGAGGTCGGCGTGCGCGAGGGCGGGCGTCTGCATGGGGCTCCGGTGGGGCCGCGATCCGGGCCGTCATTCTAGGCTAGGATGGGCCATGGCGGCGCAGCACGACGACACCGAACCCGACGAGGGCCCGAGCCGCAGCCAGCGCAAGCGCGACGCCGAGGAGCTCAAGGTGCTCGGCGACGAGCTGGTGGCGCTGCCGGACGGCGACCTCGCGGCGCTGCCGCTGCCGGAGAAGCTGCGCGACGCGATCGAGCTCGCCCGGCGGATCACCGCCCACGGCGCGCGCGCCCGCCAGCGGCAGCTGATCGGCAAGATCCTGCGCAAGGCCGACGTCACCGGGATCCGCGCGGCGATCGAGGCGCGCGCGCTCGAGCGCCGCCTCGCGGCCCGGGAGTTCCACCGCGTCGAGGCGTGGCGCGACCGGCTGCTCGCCGAGGGCGAGCCCGCGCTCGCGGCGCTGGC
>JAFEDP010000001.1 GCA_018241545.1 Pseudomonadota bacterium | reverse complement strand
CCCCCTGCCAGGAGACGGTCCAGCCGCCGGTCTGCACTCTCAGGTCGTGTGCGGCAGGCCCGGCTATCAGAACGCGGGATGAGGCCCGGACGGGCAGGACGCCGTCGTTCTTGAGCAGCACCAGCGACTTGCGAACGGCCTCGCGCGCGAGCGCGTGCGTCTCGACCGGTGCGAGCAGATCGAAGCGGCCGGCGTAGGGACGGTCGGAGTCGAACAGGCCGAGGCGGACTTTGACGCGCAGTATCCGGCGCACCGCGTCGTCCAGCCGCGCCGCTGGGATTTCGCCCGACCGGACCGCACGCAGCGTGTTCGCGAACAGACCGCGCCAGCCTGAGGCGGCCATGAACATGTCGACGCCGGCATTGAACGCGGCGGCGCAATGGCGCTTGGCACAGCCGGGCACCTGCGCGTGGCCGTTCCAGTCTCCGATCACGAAGCCGTCGAAGCCCATCCGCTGCTTAAGGACGTCGGTGAGCAGCGCCCGGTTGCCGTGCATCTTGGCGCCCTGCCAGCTGGAGAACGACGCCATCACGGTGAGCACGCCCGCGTCGATCGCGGCTGCGTAGCCGGGTGCGTGCACGCGGATGAGTTCAGCCTCCGGAACCTGGGCATCGCCCGTGTCGATGCCGAATTGCGTGCCGCCGTCGGCCAGGAAGTGCTTGGCCGTAGCCGCGATGTGCCCGGCCTGAAGCAGCCGCGTCGCCCCCGGGGCGCCCTGCAGTCCCTCGACGTAGGCGGCGGCGCACAGTCGCACGATCCGCGGGTCCTCGGAGAAGCCCTCGTAGCTGCGGCCCCAGCGCACGTCCTGCGGCACCGCGACCGTCGGCGCGAACGTCCAGTCGATCCCGGTGGCAGCCACCTGCTGCGCTGTCGCCGCACCGATGCGTCGGATGAGGTCCGGGTCGCGCGTCGCACCGAGCCCGATGTTGTGCGGGAAGAGCACCGCGCCGACGACGTTGTTGTGGCCGTGTACGGCATCGATGCCGAAAATGATCGGCACCGGCACGTGTCCCGGCCGCACTTCCGTCGAAACGTCCCGGAATTCACGCGCGAGCGCGGCCCACGAAGCGGGCGCGGCCCGGTCGTCGCCGTGCGGCCCCGAATCGGCGCCCGCCAGGACCGAGCCGAGCGGGTAGCGGCGCAACTCGGCTGGCTCGATCGCGCCGATGTCGGTCTGGATCACCTGGCCGACCTTCTCCTCGTCGCTCATCGCCGCGAGCAGCTCCGAGATCCGCTTCTCGGCGGCCGCGTCGATGAAGCTAGGGCTGTGCGCACGCGGCCACGCGGCCGGATGAACGACCGTGGCGGCTGCGCCGATCGCCGGCCACCCGCCGAACAGCGCCAGCAGCGTCAGGGCCGCTGCGCCGGTTCGGGCCGCATCAGTGGCGCCCCGCGCGCGCAGGACGGGCTCCGGTCGCCGGGACGTCGTGAGGTTCATGGTCGCACTTGATCGCACACCGGGCCCTCGCGACGCAATGGAACCCCGGGTCCACGTTGCGCGACCGGCAGGGTCGCGTCCACACTTCGTGCCCGAACCGGCAAGCACCGGAGCAGGCCGGTCCGCTCGGAGGCAGTCCATGATAGGTCGGATCATCCTCGTCGCCCTCGTCGGGCCCATCGCCGGCGCAGCTCTGGCGGCCGGCAGCCCGCCCGACCAGGACTGGCCTCAGTATGGCGGCGACGCGGGGGGCGCGCGCTACTCCGCGCTCGCCGAGATCCACCGCGGCAACGTCGCGCGCCTGCAACTCGCGTGGCGCTGGGAGACCGGCGAGCTGCCGCTCGCCGAGTTCGGCACGGCGCCCGGTGCGTTCGAGGCGACGCCCGTCGTCGTCGACGGCGTCATGTACCTCTCGACCCCGTACAACCGGGTGGTGGCGCTCGACGCCGACACCGGCCGCGAACGCTGGTCCTACGACCCCGGCGCGTACCGCGAGGGTCAGGTCCCCAACGGCACGGGCTTCGTGCATCGTGGCGTGGCCGTGTGGCGTGACCGCCGCACGGGCGCGCTGCGCGTGCTGATGAACTCGCGGCACCGGCTGATCGAGCTGGATGCCGCGACCGGTCGGCCGGTGCCCGAGTTCGGCAATGGCGGGGAGGTCGACCTGCTGGAGGGGCTGGCATGGCCGGTGAACCCGCGCCACTACACCAACACCTCGCCACCGATCGTGTACCGCGATCTCGTGATCGTCGGCAACGGTGTGGCGGACAAGCTGATCTACAGGCAGGACCCGCCGGGCGACGTGCGGGCCTACGACGCGCGGACCGGGCGGCGCGTGTGGAGCTTCCACACCGTGCCGCGCGATGGCGAGCTCGGCGCGGACACGTGGGCCGGCGGCTCGAACCACTTCACCGGTCACACCAACGTATGGGCGCCGATGACCCTCGATGAGCGGCGCGGCCTGCTGTACCTGCCGGTCAGCACCCCGAGCAACGACTACTACGGCGCCAACCGGCCGGGCGCCAACCTGTTCGCCGACTCGCTGGTCTGCCTCGACGCGGCGACCGGCGTGCGCCGCTGGCACTACCAGCTCGTGCACCATGGCCTGTGGGACTACGACATGCCGGCGCCGCCGCTGCTGGCGCGCCTCACGCTCCACGGGCACCGCGTCGACGCCGTCGTGCAGCTCACCAAGCAGGGATTCGTATTCGTCTTCGACCGGGTCACGGGCGCACCGCTGTATCCGATCGAGGAGCGGCCGGTGCCGGCGAGCGACGTGCCCGGCGAAGCCGCCTGGCCGACGCAGCCCGTATCGACCGGGCTCCCGGCGCTCGTGCCGCAGGGCGTCTCGCTCGACGACGCGACCGACCTGACGCCGGCGCTGCACGAGGAGGCCCTCGCGGTCCTGCGGCGCGTGCGGCTCGGGCCGCTGTTCACGCCGCCGAGCGTCGGCGGCACGCTGATGCGGCCGGGCGTGCTGGGCGGCGCGGACTGGGGCGGCGGGGCCTTCGACCCGCAGACCGGCGTTCTGTACGTGAAGGTCAACGACGACCCGACGCTGATCTATCCCGACCTCACCGATGCACAAGGCCACGCGCCGGAGAACGGCCCGAACGACGCCGGCGAGGTCTCGCTCTTCCTCCACCACCGCATCCCCATCCTGAAGCCGCCGTACGCCTACCTGGACGCGGTCGACCTCAATGCCGGCCGGATGCTGTGGCAGGTGCCCTTCGGCGACAACGCGGCCGTGCGGCGGCATGCGGCGCTCAAGGGTGCTCGCCTGCCCGAGGCGCTCGGCGCCGTCGGCACCGCCGGCACCCTGGTCACGGGTGGCGGCGTGGTGTTCGTCGGCGGTGGCGATGCCGCGTTTCACGCCGTGGATGCGCGTACCGGCAGCGCGCTCTGGACCTACTCCACCGGTGAGCAGCGCACCGCGGGCTCGCCGATGACATACCGCGTGGCGGGCCGGCAATACGTCGTGATCGCCGTCGGCGGTCCCGGTCCCGGGGCGGCGCTCCTCGCCTTCCGCCTCTGACCCTGCGGTCGTGCTGCGGTTGGTCGAGCTGATGCGCGCCGTCTCAGTAGCCGTGTGCCTCGCGTGGCCGGTTCTGCCCGCCGCGGCGCAGTCGCCGGCGGCGCTGCCGGACGGGCCCGGACGCGAGGTGGTCCTGCGCGCCTGTTCGCAGTGCCATTCGCTCGAGAACGTGCTGCGCTCGCGGCTCACGCGCCGACAGTGGGAGGCGCGGATCGACGAGATGCTGGCCCGCGGCGCCAAGCTGACCGACGAGGAGATCGATCTCGTCGCCGACTATCTGTCGGCGAACTTCGGCCCGCCTTAGCGCACGCGGCAGGCCGCGCGGGCTACGGCGACTCGTTCAGGAACCCGTTGATCGTGGCGCCGACCGCCTCGGGCTGTTCCCAGAACGGGTTGTGGCCGAGCGTGGGGAACAGCTTGACCGTCGCGTGCGGCAGTGCCGCGCGCAGCGAGCAGCGATCCTTGGCCACGAAGATCGGATCGCGCAGGCCCCAGATCAGCAGCGCCGGGGCCTTGAGACGTGGCAGGGTATCGGCCAGGGCCGGTCCCGCCAGGCCCTGATCGAGGACGGCGAGCCAGACGCGCAGCGGGATGGCCGCCGAGTCCTGGCGCTGGCGCCGGATGAATTCCTCGTTCACCGGCGTCGGCGAGCTCCACCACTCGATCATGAACGGCGAATCGGGATCGAGGGGTTCCTGCAGCTTCGCGATCGCACTGCGAAAATCGAACGCCTTGGCGGCCTTGCCCGGTGGCGTGCAGCCGGCGCGCGGTCCGCCGGAGGAGGAGACGAGCACCACGCGCCGCGTGCGCTCAGGCCAGAACTCGGCGAAGGTCTGCGCGATGAAGCTGCCGAGCGAGTGGCCGACGATGTCGGCCCGCTCGACGTGCAGCTGGTCGAGCAGCAGCTTGACGTCGTACGCGAAGTCGAGGCGCCCGTAGCAGCATTCCGGGCGGCTGGAGCGTCCGTGCCCGCGGATGTCGACCAGGATCACGCGGAATCCGGGATCGAGCTCCGGTAGCAGCGGCAGCCAGTCGCGCGCATTGTCGGTGAAGCCATGGATCAGCACGACGGGGCGGCCGGCGGGATTGCCCCATTCCGCGTAGCCGAGCGACATGCCGTTCGGCAGGCTCGCGACCTTGCGCGCCTGCTCGAACTCGTCGAGCCCGATCTTGAGGGGCGGCGCGGCGCCCGGTGTCGCGGATGCGGCTGCGGCGAATGCCGCCAGCAGCAGGCCGGCCAGTCGGCGTGGAGTGCGCGGTTGCGTCAGCCTAGGCGTCATGTCCGGTGTCCCGTTCGGGATGCCCGACGCTACGGTCGGGCGGCCGGGCCGCATCCTATACCGTTTCCACGCGTCCGTTGATCGCCGCCGGCCCGGTCGCCGGCGGGGACGCGATGGCGCCCATGGCGCCGCACCGGTCAGCGGCGCGCCAGCAGCGGCAGGTCGATGGCATCGATCTGCGCTGCGTGCACGTCGGCGCGGTTCCACGGGCCTTCCCGGCCGCCGCGCCCGCCGGTGTAGAGCGCGAAGTGGGCGAGGTAGGACATGTTGAACCCGTCGCCGATCGCGATCCGGCAGTGGTCGCCACGCCGCGCCGTGAACACGAATCCCGTCGAGGTCCCCTGCGTGCCGTGCGGCAGCTGCGGCATCACGATCGTGCCCGGCTGGGCGGGACCCGTGCCGCAGACCGCCTCGACCCGCTTGACGGCCGCCGTGATGCCCGTGTTCACCGGGCCACTCGGGTTCTCGTAGTGCAGCACCAGGCGCAGCAGCCCGTCGGCTGGCGCCCGGAACGCGGCATCGAGGCGGTCGGCGGGCGCGCCCCAGTCGCGAAATACGAACCCGCCTGCGCCGTCCGGAGTCGCCGCGACGGTTGCGGTCGTGAGGCTCCCGCCGTCCGCCTTCCCCGCCGCTGCCAGCAGGCGGCGGCTGGCCGCGCCCTCTAGGCAGACGGCCGGGCTCGGCAGCGATTCGTGGTCCGACGATCGCTGGCTGACCGAGTAGCAGTGGGTGCGCCGCGGATCGGCGAGGCGTTCGATGTAGACGTCGCCGGCCGCGGGCGTCGGGCGCGGCACGCCGTCCCGGTACACCTGCCAGCGGCCACCGGGATCGAGCCCGGCGACCGTCAGGCGGACGCGGGCGCCACTGCGCGAAGCACTGGTCACGACCGGCGTGCGCGGTGCGAACAGAGCGATCCCGCGACCCGCTGCGACCTCGAGGTGATCGGGCGCGGCCGGCTCGCGTGCGCGTGCGGAGCCGGGGCGGGCCTCGAGGAGGACGTGCACCGCGACCTCCCGCTCCGGGCCGGGTGGCAACACGATCGGGCCGGGCACGGCGACGCCGTCCAGCGTCGCCGGCCCCGCCTCGAGCAGGTCGCGCGCCGACCACTGCGGCGGCAGCTGCAGCGTCAGGTTGAGCGTCAGATTCCCCACGCGCAGTCGCTCGAGCGCCAGCGTCTCGCCCGGGCGGAACAGCCGTGCCGCGAGCGCACCGGGAATCGCCGGTGCAATGGCGATTCCGCGCCCGTCGACGCGCACGCCGAAAACCGTGTCGACGACGGCATCGACGTATCCGGCCACCGACCAGAGCTGGCGCGGTGAGTTCACCACCGGTCCGCTGAGCGGCCCGTCGTCAACCGCCACGCGCTGCGACAGGAACTCGAAGTTCTCCATGTTGGAGAGCGCCAGCGCTGCACCGCGGACCAGCGATTCGCCGTACTCGCTCATGCGCTGCACGTCGCGTGCGGCGCGCGCCGCCTGCAGCGCATAGGCGGTCACGAACGGCCACACGGCCCGGTTGTGGTAGATGGGGATGCCCGGTTGTTCGGGCCAGATCACCGGCGGCCCGCCAGGAGCCACCGGGTAGCGGGCGAGGATGGCGCGTGCCTGGGCGGCGTCGGCGACGCCATGCACGACGGCGAGCGCGAGGCCGAGCAGGTCGGCACTCGGCAGTGGCGCAAGATCCGGCCCGAGTACGCTGGCATAGAGGCGCCGGTCGGCTCGCCAGAAGCGCGCATTGATGGCGGTTCGCAGCCGGGCGGCGGCGCCATCGAGTTCCGCTGCGCGCGGGCCGCCTGCGCGACGCTCCAGCTGCGCCGCATCCCGCAGCGCCACGTAGTGGAGGACGTTGGTCGACAGGGAATACGACTCGGCGACGAAACGCGCGTCGTCGCGTGTCCAGGCGGGATAGGACTGCTCGCGCCAGTCGAGGAACGAGGTCTCGCCGCGGTACAGGCCGACACGCCCATCGAAGGCGTACTCGCGATCCTGGTCGAGCACGGCCAGCGCCACGCTCCGCACGCGCGGCTCGGTGCGGGCCGCCTCGGGCTGCGGCAGCGTGCGCAGGACATCCGTGGCGGCGTGGATCCACGCGACGCGGTCGGTGCTGACGGGCCAGCTGCCGCCACTGCCGGTGTCCTCGGCGACCAACTCGGCCGGCGCCGCCACGCCGGCGCGCGCCGGCGAGACCTTGAAGAAGAGCGAGCGAGTGGCGCGCGGCGGGTCCAGGTAGGCGAGCGCCAGGTCCACCGAGTACGAGATGTCCCGCGTCCAGACGTAGCGCCACTTCTCGCCCGTTTCGAAGCACGCGCAGGGGATGGGCCGGCCGTCGGCAAACGCGCCGTCGGTGATGCTGTCGACGCTGTCGCTTGCCGCCTCCGCGAGCGCCAGTGCGAACAGGCCGTCGAACAGGTCGCTGCCCGTTCGCAGCCGCGGCTGGTCACCGGCCTCGGAGACGAGGCGTTCGCGTGCGGGCGCGCCGTCGCCGCCGGCCGCGAATCGATAGCGCGACCCTCCGCCCGCGGTTGAGGTTCGCTCCACCGTCGACCAGCGGCCCTGCCACTCGAGCCGCGTCCTCCAGTCGCCGGATTCCACGCCCGGCGTGTCGGTTGCCGCCGCAGCCACTGTGGAGCAGGCCAGCAGCAGACCGAAGGCGAATCGCGATGGAAGCATCCCGTTGATTCCCGCTGCGGCCCTGAGGTGGGGCCACGATGATCGCCCGCGCGCCGGCCGGGGACAATCCAGCGCACCGACGTCGCGGCGTGACGGGACGCTCGCGCTGCGGCCGTACGGCGTGCGCGCGCCTGCGCCCGAGCCGCGGCCGCGGCGGTGTCGCGACCTGGCTCCGTCGCCCGTCGCCGCGTCGCGCAGCGGCCCTGAGCACCGCATGAGCCGCACCGCGTACACTAAGGCGTCGCAAGGAGACCCCGGAATGAAGATCCGCGCCGCGGTGCTGTCGGCGAGCGGCTTGCCGCGCCCGTACGTGCAGTCGCGCCCGCTGGCCATCGAGCGGGTCGACCTGGAGCCGCCGGGTCCGGGGGAGGTGCTGGTCGCGGTGCGCGCGGCGGGCCTGTGCCACTCGGACCTGTCGGTGATCGACGGCAACCGGCCGCGGCCGCTGCCGATGGTGCTCGGACACGAATGCGCCGGGACGGTGGAGGCGGTAGGCGAGGGCGTGGTCGACCTGCGCCGGGGCGACCACGTCGTCGCGGCGTTCGTGCCGAGTTGCCGGTCCTGCGAGCCCTGTCTGCACGGGCGACCCGCGCTGTGTGAGCCGGGCGCCGCGAGCAACGGGGCCGGCACCCTGCTTGGCGGCCACCGGCGCCTGGCGGCGGCAACCACGCTCAACCATCACCTCGGTGTCTCCGCGTTCGCCGACCACGCCACCGTCTCGCGCCGGTCGCTGGTGCGCGTCGATCCCGCGTTGCCGTTCGAGCACGCGGCGCTATTCGGCTGCGCGGTGGTCACCGGCGTCGGCGCAGTCGTGAACACGGCGCAGGTGACGCCCGGCGCGCGCGTCGCCGTCGTCGGACTCGGCGGCGTTGGACTCGCGGCGCTGCTCGGCGCGCGCGCGGCCGGTGCTGAGATCCGCATCGCCGTCGACCTGTCCGAGGACAAGCTCGCTCTGGCGCGGTCGCTCGGCGCGACGCATGCGTGGAATGCGGCCGATCCGGACGTAGCGGAACGGGTGCGCGAGGCGACCCGCGGGGGCGCGGACTACGCGTTCGAGATGGCCGGCGCGACCGCCGCGCTCGAGCTCGCCTATCGCATCACTCGTCGCGGCGGCATGACGGTCTCCGCCGGGCTGGCTCATCCGAAGGCGGTGCTGCCGGTGCCGCAGCTGAGCCTGGTCGCCGAGGAGCGAACGTTGCGGGGCAGCTACCTCGGCAGTGCGGATCCCGAGCGCGACATCCCGCGGTTCATCGACTGGTTCCGGCAGGGCCGGCTGCCGGTCGATCGACTGCTGACCTCGACGCTGACGCTGGACGAGATCAATGCCGGCTTCGACCGCCTCGCGGACGGCCACGGCGTACGCCAGGTCATCCGCTTCTGAGTGGGACGTCACGTCCGGCGCGCGTCGCCCTTGAGGGACGTGGCGCCGCGGCGTAGGTTAGCAGCGCGCGGCGGGCCGATCGTTTTGCCGCGACCCTAGGTGGACGCCGCTTGCAGCCCAATCCCATCTCCGAAGGTCCCCTTCCGCAGATCGCCGCGCTGGGGCTGATCATGGCCGGACTCGGCCTCGTCGGCATGACCGCGGGCGACCTGCCGGGGATCGCCGAGCAGCTGGCCGCGCCGCGCTGGTTGATGGGGGTGCTGGGTGGCGTGCTGTTCGGCTCGGGCTGGCAGGGCGGGCGCGACGCGCGCGGCGCCGCCGCATTGCGGCGGGCGCCGCGCTGGGTCGAACTGGTCGCGTTCGGCGCGGCCGGCATCGTGCTCGCGAAGCTCAGCGATCTGACGCGCGCGGAGGGTGGCATCGGCGCGGCGCTGCAAAGCGGCGTCGCTGTGAATTCCGCTGCGCGCGTCCTGTTCGGCATCGGGATCGGCATCATCATCGGCTGGGTCGCCTACGAGGGCTCCCGTGGCCGCCGTCCCGGGCACTAGCGCCCCGGCCGTTCCACGGACGGCGGCGACCCCGGTCGCCTAACGACCGAGACGGTCGCGCACGCGCCCGATGGCGACGCCGGCGGCGACGCCGAGCCGCCAGTAGCGGTGAAAGCGCAGCGCCGGGATCGGCGTGACCGGCAGCGACAGCGCAGCGAGCGGCGTGCCCGTCGCCGCCGCCGCGAGTTCGGCCCCCAGGGCGGTGCCCAGGGCCACGCCGCGGCCGCTGTAACCCAGCCCGACGTACACGCCCGGCGCAGGCGCATGCAGGCGCGGGTAGAAGTCGGGCGTCAGCGCGAACTGGCCGTTCCACCAGTGGGTCCAGCGCACTCCCGACAGGGCCGGCCAGAGCCGCTGCGCGTAGGTTACGAGGTGCTCGTAGTCGGCGCGCTGCGTCGCGCGCCGCTGCAGCCCGCGACCCCCCATCAGCAGGCGTCCCGCGGCGTCGCAGCGGTAGTAGACGGTGACGTTGCCGGCCTCGTACAGCACCGGGCCGCCCGGCAGTATGGATGCGCGCAACTGTGCCGGCAGCGGTTCGGTCGCGATGATCGAGCTGTAGATCGGGACGATGCTCGTGCGTAGGCCCGGCCACAGGCCGTCGCTGTAGCCGTCGGTGGCGATGATGACCGCGTCGGCGGTGACTGCACCGCCCTCGGTATGGATGCGCCAGCCGGGCCGAGCCGCCTCGAGGCGCAGGGCCCGGGACTCGCCGAAGACTGCCGCCCCGCGGCGCTGCGCCGCCTGGGCGAGGCCACGCGCCAGGCTGAGCGGATTCACGGCCCCGCCGCGCCGGTCGAAGGTCGCGCCGACATAGCGGCGGGAACCGGTGACCTCGGCGAGCCGAGCGGCGTCCCACAGCTCGAGCTCCACGCCGCGACGGTGCCACTGGCCGGCCGAGGCCCGCAGCGTCGCCAGCTGGCGCGGCTGGTAGACGGCTCGCAATGTCCCCGCGCGCACGGCCTCGCAGTCGATCCCGTGACGCTCGATCAGCTCAAACAGCAGCTGCGGGGCGCTCCCCGCCAGCTGGACGACGCGCGGGCCGTGCACCGGGCCGAGCGCGCGTTCCACCGCGTCCGGCTCGTGCTTCATCCCGGCGTTGACCTGGCCACCGTTGCGGCCGGCGGCGCCCCAGCCCGGCTCGAAGGCCTCCAGCAACGCCACCGGGCGGCCGCGCTCCGCGAGGTGCAGCGCGGCCGAGAGTCCGGTGTAGCCGCCGCCCACCACCGCCACGTCCACGCGCACGTCGCCGCGCAGGCGCGGCAGTGTGAGCGCGGGCGTCGCCGTCAGCGGATAGAGGCAGCCCGGGGCGTCCTGTTCCAGCGGCGTGACCACCGTGCTCACCGCGACCGGTGGCGAAGCGCGGCCATCGTGAGCACGGTGGCGACGCCGGCGCTGGCCGATAGCACGACCAGCGTGCGCGCGTAGTTCCCGGTCGTGTCGTAGATCCAGCCGGCCACGATCCCGGACAGCCACAGCGTGCCGAGCTCGGTGCAGTACCACACGCTGTAGGCGTGATCGATGTTGACGTGCGGGAAGCGCTCGCGCATGAGCTTGACGAAGAAGATGTCGGATCCGCCGATCATGATGCCGAAGCACGCGGCATACGCGCACAGGCCGGCGAGCGAAGGCAGGTACAGAACGCTGAGCATGGACAGCGCGCCGGCGATCAGCATCACGTGCATTGCCAGCCCCACCCGCGCCAGTCGCCAGTGGTCGACCATCCAGCCGGTGGCCAGCCCGCCGACGGCAGCGAACCCGGCCGTCGACCCGAGCACGATCGAGGCGAGTCCCGACGAGTATCCGGCCGCCTCGACGATCGCGCCCTGATGCGCCAGGACGCCGCCGTACGTCATGTAGAAGCAGAGCGTGGCGGCCGCGATCAGCCAGAACAGCGGCGCCTTCAGCAGGTCTTCCAGCGTGCCGGACGGGACCGGCGCGGCTATCGAGGCCGCCGGCGCATCGGGAGTCGAGGCGGCGGCCGGCGGCGGATCCCCGTCGGGTTCGAGGCCCAGCGCCGCGGGCGAGCGGATCCGCTGCACCCAGAGGATCGGGCCGAGCGCGAAGACGAGCAGCGAGATCCCGAGCGCCGTGCACGCGCCGCGCCAGCCGTAGCGCTCGATGATGGCCTGGGTCACCGGGGCGAGCACCATGCCGCCGACGTGCCACCCGGCCCAGGCGATGCCGAGCGCGAATCCAAAGCGGCGGCGAAACCACACCGCGATGGTCACTGGGATCGTGACGGCAAACATGATCTTGCCGAAGCCCATCGTGGCGCGCAGCAGGATCATCTCGGGCAAGCTCGTGACGCGCGTGAGGAGCAGCACGCACAGCGCCTCGACCACGATTCCGACCGCGAGCATGCGGGTCACGCCGAAGCGCCGCATGGCGAGTCCACCGGCGATCAGCAGCGGGGCGCTGAGCCAGAAGGCCGAGACGATGCCGCCCGTGGCGGCCCGGCTCCAGTGGAACTCCTGGGTCAGGGGCGTCACGAACAGCACGAAGCAGTACAGCCCGCCGCCGTAGACCAGGAACCCCGCGGTGAACAGCGCTGCGAGGACCTTCCAGCCGTAAAACACGCGCCCGGCGCCGGAATCGATGTTCGATTGCATGATGACATCGAGTATCGCGTGCCACCGGGCGCCGGTCCATCGACCGGTGAGTGCCATCAAACGCGTGCCTGTGGCACACTACGGCGACGGCGATCGGGGGGGCCAACGATGTGGCGGACAACCTGGGGCGCGTGCCTTGCGCTCCTCACGGCGTGCGTAGCGGAAGCCGCTGCGCCACCCCCGCTCGCGGCCGAGCATCTGACGCTCGCAAAGCTGCCGCCAGCCTCTCCCCATTGGGTGTGGGTGTTCGACGAGTCGAACAACAATGAGACCGATATGCGTCTCTACCTGTACGACGGCGATTCACATCGCCAGCTCGGACAGATAGACACGGGATTCTGGCCGGGCGTGGCGTTCTCGGCGGACGGCAAGACGACGGCGGTCGCGACGACGTATTTCGCGCGCGGAAGCCACGGCGCGCGCACCGACGTTCTCGAGTTCACCGACAACTCGACGCTGGCGATCACCGGCGAGGTCATCCTGCCGTCCCGTCATGCGCAGACGATCCCGCTTCACAATGTCGCATTCAGCCCCGACCAGCGGCTGGTGTACATCACCAACCTGTCGCCGGCGACCTCGTTCTCGGTCGTCGACGTGCCGAAGAAGTCCGTCGTCGGCGAGGTCGACACCGACGGCTGCGTGCTGGTGATTCCTTCCGGCCCGCGCCGCGTCACGTCGCTGTGCGAGACCGGTCGCCTGCTGAGCGTCACGCTCGATGACGGCGGGCACGAGGTGTCGCGCAAGATGTCCGCGCCGTTCTTCAGCGTGGACAAGGACCCGATCTTCGTGCAGGGCGCGCTCAGCGACTCCGGGATCGTGTTCCTGTCGTTCCTCGGTGACGTCTACGGCGTCGACCTGTCAGGCGCCGAGCCGGCGTTTGCACCGGTGTGGTCGACGGCGACCGCGGCCGAACGCGGCAAGTGGCGTCCGGGCGGCGGCCAGGTGCTGGCGCTGCACCGCAAGACCGGCCGCCTCTATCTGCAGGTCCACCGCGGTGGCGATGGCAGCCACAAGGTCACCGGCACCGAGGTATGGGCGTTCGACGGCGCGACCCATCGCCGGTTCGGGCGCTGGCCGATCGACGCCAAGGCACACGGTGGCGTCCAGGCGATCCAGGTATCGCAGGATGACAAGCCGCTGCTGTTCCTGATGACCGAGAACTCCGACCTGATCGTCATGGACGCGACGACCGGCCGGCAGCTGTACGTGGAACCCAAACTGGGGCAGTCCTCGTGGTACCTCCTGAACCCGTAACGATGCAGCAGCGGTTTGACCATTGGGCCGAGCGCGTGTCGCGCGGGCTCGCGCGGCGGACGTCGCGCCGCGGATTCCTGTCCGCCTTCGGCCACGTCCTGACGGGGGCCGCGCTGCTGCCGCTGCTGCCCGTGATGCGCGGCTCGCAGGCGCTCGCGGCAGAGCCCGGCGCCAAGGCGGCGGCCGCGGCCGACCCGAACTCCTGCGAGTACTGGAAGTACTGCGCGATCGACGGATTCCTGTGCGGCTGCTGCGGCGGCAGCTCCTCGAGCTGCCCCCCCGGGACGCAGCAGTCGCCGATCACCTGGATCGGCACCTGCCACAATCCGGCGGACGGCCGCGACTACATCATGTCGTACAACGACTGCTGCGGTAAGACGAGCTGCGGCAGCTGCTTCTGCAACCGTAACGAGGGCGAACGGCCCATGTACCGGATGTCGCTCAACAACGACGTCAATTGGTGCATGGCCAACGACAATCCGAACTACCACTGCTCGGTGTCGGTCGTCCTGGGTGTCGCCGGGAAGTGAACGGGCCGTTCGGCCGGGCTGCGTGGCCGCTGCTGCTGGCTGGCTGGGCGCTGGCCGCGGGCGTAGCCCGGGCGGACGACCAACCTCGCTACCCTGACGGCGCAGCCACGTTCCAGGCCAACTGCGCCGTGTGCCACCGCGCGAACGGCGCCGGCACGCCCGGCCTCGCCCCACCGCTGACCGAGTATCCGGCGCGCTTCGCCGGCATTGCCGAGGGGCGGCGACAGCTCGCGATGACGGTGCTGTACGGCATGTTCGGCGACATCGTCATCGGCGAGCGGCACTACAACTTCAAGATGCCGGACTTCGGGCGCTTCGACGACGCGACGCTCGCGGCGGCACTGAACTTCGTCGTGTTCGATATCGGCCATGCCCCGGCGGCTACCGCACCGCTGGCAGCGGCGGACATCGCCGCGGAGCGTGTCCACGAGCTCGATGGCAGCGCGGTGCGCGAGCATCGCGCTACGGTCGTCGCCGGACTGCCGCCGTGAAACGCCGGGCCGTCGCGGGTGCGTCGGCGCTGGTCCTGGCGTGCGTCGCGGGCGCGCCCCGCGCGCTCGAGCGGCCCGAGTCGAGCGACGTGCGCCAGAACTACGTGCTCTTCTGCGGTGGCTGCCACGGCCAGGCGGGCACCGGCGTGCGCCACCGCGTGCCGGCACTGCGCGAGACCATGCCGCGGTTCCTGAGCGCGCAAGGCGGCCGCGAGCTGCTGCTGCACTTCCCGGGCGTCGCCAATTCGCAGCTCTCGGATCACGCCCTCGCGAACGTGATGAACTGGTGCGTCGGGGAGTTCGCGCCCGAGGCGGCGTCCGCCACGCAGCCGTACACGGCCGCGGAAGTGCACGCGGCGCGCGCGACCCCGACGCTCAATATCCAGCGCCAGCGGGCCGAGTTCATGCGCGCCGCGGGAATCCCCCCGGGAGAGTCCGACTACTGAGCGGGACGGGCATCCGGCCTGCGCCGCGGTGGAGGTTGGGCATGACGAGCGAGCGCCGATTCCGCGCCTGCCCCCTGTGCGAAGCCATCTGCGGCCTCGAGTTCCGCATCGACGATGGGCAGCTGGCGGCGATCCGCGGTGACGCCGAGGACCCGCTGAGTCGTGGTCACCTCTGCCCGAAGGGCGTCGCCATTCTCGATCTGGAGGCCGATCCGGACCGCCTGCGGCGGCCGCTGCGGCGGCACGGGCGGGACTGGGAGGAAGTGAGCTGGGACGAGGCCTTCGCCGAGGCGGGTCAGCGCCTGGCCGCGGCCCAGCGCGAGCACGGCGCCGATGCGGTGGCTGCCTATCTCGGCAACCCCGTCGTCCATCATTTCGGGCACCACGCGTACCTGCCGTCGCTGCTGCGTCTCATCCGGACGCGCAATGTCTATTCCGCGTCGTCAGTGGACCAGTGGCCGCACCAGCTCGTGGCGTGGGCGATGTACGGCCACCAGCTGCTCGTGCCGGTCCCGGACGTCGATCACACCGACTGGATGCTGATGCTGGGCGCCAACCCCGTGGCATCGAACGGCAGTCTGATGACGGCGCCGGGCATCGCCCGGCGCCTCGAGGCGCTGGTCCGCCGCGGTCGCCTGGTCGTCGTGGATCCGCGCCGCACCGAGACGGCCGCCATCGCGAGCG
The DNA here is from genome assembly GCA_018241545.1 of Pseudomonadota bacterium. Classification (GTDB taxonomy): domain Bacteria; phylum Pseudomonadota; class Gammaproteobacteria; order Steroidobacterales; family Steroidobacteraceae; genus CAIKZZ01. Next base: position 42,954 of record JAFEDP010000001.1, on the reverse strand, counting down.
AGCACGTGGCGATCAGGCCCGGGACGGACGCCTGGTTCCTGCGAGGCCTGCTCGAGGCCGTGCGCGCCTGTGGACCGCCGCGCCTCGCGGGCTACGCCGGCCGGTTGAACGGCTTGGACACGGCGCTTGAGCGGGCCGGCGGCGTGACGGCCGCTCAGGCGGCCGCGCGCAGCGGCGTGCCCGCGGGCACGATCGAGCGGCTGGCGCGCGAGCTGTACGGCGCGTCCCGCGCATGCGTCTACGGCCGCATGGGGTTGTCGACCCAGGCCTACGGCTCCCTGTGCCAGTGGATCATCCAGCTCATCAATCTGTACTGCGGCCAGCTTGACCGGCCTGGCGGGGTGCTGCCGAACGAACCGGCCATCCCGGTGACGGGCCCGGGGACGTCGAAGGGGCACCGTGACCGCTGGCGCAGCCGCGTCCGCTCGCTGCCGGAGTTCGCCGGCGAGCTGCCGGTGGCGGCGCTGGCCGAAGAGATCACGACTCCCGGGCCGGGCCGCGTCCGTGCCCTGTTCACCTGTGCCGGCAACCCCGTGCTCTCGACGCCGGCGGGCGCGGCCCTCGATGCGGCCCTCGCTTCCCTCGATTTCTTCGTCGCCATCGACATCTACGTCAACGAGACGACGCGACATGCGCACCTCATCCTGCCACCCGCGTCGCCGCTGACGCAGTACCACTACGACACCGTCTTCAACGGCTTCGCCGTGCGGCGCGTCGCGCGCCTCAATGCCCCGCTGCGGTCGCGCGCGGACGCGGAGCGCGCCGACTGGGAGATCATCGCCGGCGTCGCGCACGCCTACGCGCAGGCAGCGGGCAAGCCCTGGTCGCCGCTGCCGGAGCCGCGCACGCTGATCGCCGCCGGGCTGGCGCGCGGCAGCAGTGGGCTGGACCTCGCGGCGCTCGAGGCGGCTCCGCACGGCGTCGACATGGGACCCCTGCAGTCGTCCCTGCTGCGCCGCCTCGAGACGGCGAGTGGGATGATCGAGTGCGCGCCGCCGCTGCTGGTCGACGAGGTCGCGCGCCTCGAGGCGGAGCCGGCGGCGCCGCTGCGACCGGGCGAGCTGGCGCTGATCGGACGCCGTCACGTGCGCAGCAACAACTCGTGGATGCACAACGCACCCCGTCTCGTGAAGGGCAAGACGCGGCACGAGCTGCACGTGCACCCGGACGACCTCGCAGCCCGCGGGCTCGTTGACGGGGAACGCGCGCGGGTCCGGTCGCGAACCGGCGCGATTGAGGTCGAGGTGCGCGCCAGCGATGCACTGCAGCCCGGCGTGGTCTGCCTACCACATGGCTTCGGCCATGGGCGCGCCGGCGCGCGCCTGCAGCGCGCGCACTCGGTACGCGGGGCGAGCTACAACGATCTGACCGACCCAGAGCGCCTCGACGCGCCGAGCGGCAATGCAGCCCTGAACGGCACGCCCGTCACCCTCGAGCGTCTCGAGGGCTGAGGTCCGCGCACCCGGGCGGCACGGCGGGCGCGTCGCTCGGCACGAGCCGGTAGCAGGGTTCGACGACAGCCGTGGGCGGGTAGTACTCGTCGTGCGTGTAGCGGAACCCCAGCGACTGGAGCACCCGCCGCGATGCATGATTGTCGGGGTGGTGCCCGGCGTACAATGCGGCTGCGCGGAGGCGGTCGAAGGCCGCGCGGATCACGAGCGGGCCGATCTCGCGCACGTAGCCGCAGCCCCAGTGGGCGCGGCGCAGGTGGAACCCGAATTCCAGCACCGGGCCGTCGTCGTGATGCGGCGCGACCCCGCAGCACCCGACGTGCTCGCCGTCGTCCAGCAGGAACAGCGGCCAGTACTGCATGCCACGGGTCCGCTGGTGCCGGACCTCTCGTTCGAGTCGCGCCGCCACCTGTGCCGGCGAGAACGGCCCGCCAATGAAGCGCCCGACCTGCGGGTCCCCCCACAGTCCCAGTGCGAGGTCCAGGTCGTCCGGCGACCAGATCCCGGCCCCGATCCGGGCCGAACGCAGGTGAAGGTCGCGCATGCGGGATAGCCGCGTGACGGTCGGCGCCATCAGGTTCGCAGGTAGCTCGCGCCGTTGACGTCGATGATCGCCCCGGTCATCGCCGCCGGCGCGTCGAGCGCGCAGTAGGCGATCGCGTTGGCGACCTCCTCGCCGCTGCTCACGCGGCCGAGCGGGTGCTGCGCGAGGATCGCCGCCCCGCCCGGGCCGTTGAGATGCGCCGTCGCCATCTCGGTGCCGACCCAACCCGGCGCGACGGCGAAGACGTACACGCCGCGGTCCGCCACGGCCCTGGCCAGCGACTGCGACAGCGCGTTGAGACCCGCCTTGCTCGCCCCGTAGGCGGGCGCGTCCGGCTCGCCCCGAAAGGCGCCGCGCGATGAGACGTTGACGATCCGGCCGCGCCCGAACGCTGCATCCCGGGCCGCCGGACGCGCGGCCATCGACTGCGCCGCGAGCAGAACGAGGTTGGCCGGGCCGACGAGGTTGGTCGCGAGCGTCAGCCGCCACGCCTCGCGCCAGTCGTCGTAGCTGGAGGTCAGCGGTGGGTGGTCGACGAAGATGCCCGCGTTGTTGATCACGATGTCGGGGGCGCCGAGCCGCGCCGCGACCTCGTCCCACAGGGCCGCGGTGGCCGCACCGTCCGCAAGATCCGCCTGCACCAGCACATGCCCAGCGTCGGGCAACGAGGCCAGCGTTGCCCGGGCCGCCGCGTGGTTCGAGCGGTAGTGCAGCGCGATGCGAACCCCGCGCGCCGCCAGCGCCGCCGCCACCGCGGCGCCGATGCCGCGCGATGCGCCGGTGACGAGAGCGACGGGCGCCCGAGGTGGGGAAGTCATGGTGCGCATCACTCCGGGCGTGCGGCGGGTCCGCAGCCTAGCATCCCCGGCACCGGGGTTGGCGCAGGATCGGCGTGCTAGGCTGCGGCCGGGGCCGCGAGGGGGAGCCGTGAGCGGGGTCGACGAGGTAGACGCGCTCGAGCAGGCGAGGGCGCGAACGCAGGCCCGCGCGCTGCGTGGGCGCCAGGTGTCGACCGTGGCGCTGCTCTTCGCCGGGTATGCGGCGTACTACTTCTGCCGCGCCAACTTTTCCGCCGCGATGCCCCTGCTGGTCGCGGATCTCGGATCGCACGGCGTGCCGGCTGCGCAGGCCATCGTGCGCCTCGGCACCGTGTATTCCGCCGGCGTGCTGGCCTACGCACTCGGCAAGCTGCTGCTGGGGGGGCTGGGTGACCTGTGGGGAGGGCGGCGCAGCTTCCTGCTCGGCCTCGGCGGCGCGACGGCGTTCACGCTGCTGTTCGCGGGCAGTGCGAGCCTGCCGGTGTTCACGATCGCCTGGATCGGTAACCGCCTGACCCAGTCGGCGGGCTGGGCCGGCCTGCTGAAGGTCTGCTCCAAGTGGTTCGACTTTTCCGCGCACGGGACGGTCGTGGGGATCCTGAGCCTCAGCTACCTCGTCGGCGACGCGGCGGCGCGCCAGTCCATCGGCGTACTGATCGATCATGGCATCGGCTGGCGGGGCGTGTTCGTGTTCGCCGCCGCGGTTGCAGGCTCGCTGTTGCTCGCCAATGCGCTGTTCCTGAGGGAGTCCCGCGAGGACCTCGGTCACCGCGGGGCGCTGCCCAACCCCCGCAACCTGTACGCCCGAGAACGCGCCCGACGGGCTGGCTTGGCGGGCATCTTCCGGCCGCTGCTGACGAGCCCCGCCTTCGGCCTCGTGTGCCTGCTGTCCTTCGGCTGCACCATCGTGCGGGAGGCCTTCAGCGTCTGGACCCCGGTCTATCTGCAGGCGTCCGCCGGCTACAGCACGGCCCAGGCCGCGAGCCTGAGCGCGGTCTTCCCGGGCGTCGGCGCGCTGTCGGTGCTGGTCACCGGATGGCTCGGCGATCGTCTCGGTGGACACGGCAGGCCGCTGCTGCTGCTCGCCGGGCTCGCGGCGACGGCACTGGCGCTCGTCGTGCTTACGCTGCTGCCGGTCATCGGCGCCACACCGGTGACCGCGGTGGTCATGATCGGGGTCGTGGCGTTCTGCCTGCTCGGCCCGTACTCCTATCTGGGCGGGGCGATGGCGCTTGACTTCGGCGGGCAGCGGGGAGGAGCAACCTCGTCGGGTATCATCGACGGCATCGGTTACCTCGGCGGCGTGCTGGCGGGCGCGGGTGTCGCCCGGGCCGCCGTGGCGGTCGGCTGGCAGGGCGTGTTTGCGGCGCTGGCAGCGGTCAGTGCGGCGTCTGCGGTCGCAGCCCTGCTGCTCTACCGGTACCAGCGTCGCGCCTGACGATGTTCGAGGGGGGGAATGGTCGATGGCCGAGGCGCTAGGGTCGATGGCGCGGTTCACCTGGGACGCGCAGGGCGTGAGGATCCAATGGTCCGACGGCCGCGCGACGGAATTCGCGAGCCTGTGGCTCCGCGACAACTGTCCGGGCGATCGCGACCCCGGCAACGGCCAGCGGCTCGTCGACATCGCCGACGTGCCGGCCACGCCGCGTCTGCGCGTCGTGCGGATCGACGATGGTGCGCTGGTCGTGAATTGGGAAGGGGAGTCGCGCGAGGACCGTTTCGCCCTCGCCTGGCTCGACGGCCAGTCGCGCCCGCGCTCGGAGCGCCGCCCGGAACTCGCGGTGCGCCACTGGCTCGACGGCGCGGCCATCGATGCGCGTACCTTCTTCGCCGCGCGCACGCTGGCCGAGATCGAGCACGACGGCGCCGCCCGCGTCGACTGGCTGACGCGCCTGGCCCAGGACGGGCTGGCGTTCATCCACGGGGTGCCGGCGCGCGACCGCGCGCTGCTGCACGCAGCCGCGCTGCTGGGCTTCGTCGCCGAGACCAACTATGGGCTGCTGTTCGACGTGCGCTCCGTTGCGCAGCCGGAGAACCTGGCGTACTCGGACTTCGGACTGGGCCTGCACACCGACAACCCGTACCGCAACCCGGTGCCGGGCTTCCAGGCACTGCACGTGCTGGTCGCCTCGCCAGAGGGCGGTGACAGCCTGTTCGCGGACGGGTTCGCGATCGCGGAGCACCTGCGCGCAACGGCCCCGGAAGCGTTCGACCGCCTGGCGCGCACACCGGTGCCGTTCCTGTACCGGTCGCGCGACGCCGAGCTGTACTCGGAGACGCCACTGATCCGCCTGTCCGCGACCGGCGCGATCGAGGCGGTGCACTACAACAACCGCTCGATCGCGCCGCTGACGCTGGCCGGTGAAGAGCTGCGCACGTTCTACGAAGCGTACCGCCGCTTCGCATTGCTACTGCGCGAGCCGCGCTTCCAGGTGCGCACCCGCCTTGGCAGCGGCGATCTGGTCGTATTCGACAACCAGCGCACGCTCCACGGCCGGACCGCGTTCTCGTCGGCCCGGTTCCCGCGCCACCTGCAGGGGTGCTACCTGACGCGCGACAGCGTCCTGAGCCGCCTTGCGGTCCTGCGGCGGGACCTGCCGCAATGACCGTCAGCGGCGAGGTCACCGCCCTGTATACGCGACGCGGCGCCGGCTCCTATTTCGGCGAGCCGGTGTCGATGCTCGAGCATGGGCTGCAGGCGGCCTACTTCGCACGCGCCGAGGGCGCGCCCGCGAGCCTCGTGATCGCGGCGCTGCTGCACGACATCGGCCACCTGCTCGACGACGTCCCCGCCGACATCCACGACTGGCATGCCGACGCCCGGCACGAGGACGTCGGTCGAGCCTGGCTCGCGCAGCGGTTCGGGCCCGAGGTATCCGAGCCCGTCGCGCTCCACGTCGCCGCGAAGCGCTACCTGTGCGCCACCGACCCGAGCTACGCGCGCCGGTTGAGTCCGGCATCAGTGCTGACGCTGCGGTTGCAGGGCGGTCCGATGTCCGCGGCCGAGGTGGCGGCGTTCGAAGCGCAGTCGCACTTCCGGGAAGGGGTGCGTCTGCGCCACTGGGACGACCAGGGCAAGCTCGCCGGCTTCAATGCGCCGGGCCTTCACGAGTACCTCGAGATGATCGATGCGCTAGCGAGGCCCCAGGCCGGCTGACGGCTCGCCGAGCCGGCGTCAGGCACCGCCTGCGCGCTCGCGCGCGCTGGCCAGCCTCACACCGCGGCGTCCCGGCGCCCGCAGTCCCGGCGCACCGTCGAAGACGCCCGCGCAGACCGTGCGGCAGCGCCGGCAGCGTGCCGCGCCGTCGAGGTTCCACGACTCGATGTCGTAACCATCGCGTCCGATCAGCTGGCCGCCGCATCCGCTGCACCAGGTACTTCCGCCCTCGCGATCGACGACGTTGCCGGTGTAGACGTAGCGCAAGCCGTGGTCGAGCCCGATGCGTCGCGCGCGCCGCAGCGTTGCCAGCGGCGTGGGCGGGACGTCGCGCAGCTTCCAGTCCGGGTGGAAGGCGGTGAAGTGCAGCGGCACGTCGGGGCCGAGACGATCGGCGACCCAGGCGCAGAGGGCTGCGACTTCCGCATCGGAGTCATTGAGTCCCGGGATCAGCAGCGTCGTGACCTCCAGCCACACGGACGTCTCGCTATGCACGTACTCGAGAGTCTCGAGGACCGGCTGCAACTCGGCGCCGCAGATCTCGCGGTAGAAGCGCTCGCTGAACGACTTGAGGTCGATGTTCGCCGCGTCCATGTGGCTGAAGAAGTCGGCGCGCGGCGCCGGCAGCATGTAGCCGGCCGTCACGGCGACGCTGCGGACGCCGCGCTCGTGCGCGGCCTGCGCGACGTCGACGGCGTACTCGAGGAACACCGTCGGATCGTTATACGTGTAGGCGATGCTAGCGCAGCCGAGCCGCTGCGCGGCGGCGGCGAGCTCCGCGGGCGTCGCACTGTCTGCGAGCGTGTCCATCTCGCGCGACTTGCTCATGTCCCAGTTCTGGCAGAACTTGCAGGCGAGGTTGCAGCCGGCGGTGCCGAAGGACAGCACGGCGCTGCCCGGCAGGAAGTGGTTGAGAGGCTTCTTCTCGATCGGATCGACGCAGAATCCGCTCGAGCGACCGTAGCTGTAGAGCCGCACACGACCCGATTCCGCGCCGCGGACGAAGCACAGCCCCCGCTGTCCATCGTGCAGGCGGCAGGCGCGCGGACACGCATCGCACTGCACACGTCCGGCGCCGACGCTATGCCAGTAGCGGGTGTCCACTACGGTCGACAGCGCGGTCTCGGTTCGTTCAGTCACGATGTTGGCGCGCCTCGGCGCGGCGATATAGTCGAACAGCCACGGGTGGGGGCGGCCCACATGGAGGGATGTGGGGAGCGTTCGGGTCCTTTCAATCCGGTGCGATGCATGCGCGTGTTCGCCACGAGGGTCGATGCCCGACCGGCAGCGGTCGCCGGACTGTTCTACCCGGCCGACCCGGACGAGCTTCACGCCCTGCTGGACGCGCTCCTGTCCGGGCCCGTCCCGGTCGGGCCGGCGCCGAAGGCGCTGATCGTGCCGCACGCCGGATACCCGTATTCCGGTAAGGTCGCCGGGCGCGCGTTTCGCACGCTGGTGCCGGTTGCGGCCCGAATCCGCCGGGTCGTGCTCGTGGGCCCGAGCCATCGCGAGTGGTTCCGCGGGCTCGCGCTGCCGCGGGCCACGGCCTTCACGACGCCACTCGGCCGCGCCGAGATCGACGCGGCAGGCGTCGCGCAGCTCGCCGCGCTGCGCGGTGTCATCGTCGCTGACGCACCGCATGCGCGCGAGCACAGCCTCGAGGTCCAGCTGCCGTTCCTGCAGCGGATCGTTCCGGGCGCGCCGGTCGTCCCGGTACTGGTGGGCGAGGCGACCGCCACGGACGTCGAGGCGATGCTCGAGGCGATCTGGGGCGGACCGGAGACCGTGATCGTCGTGAGCTCCGACCTCAGCCACTACCACACCTATGAAGCGGCGCGCGCGCGCGACGCCCGGACGGCAACGGAAATCCTCGCCGCCCGACCCACGCTCGACGGGAGCGACGCGTGCGGCAGCGTGCCGGTGAACGGCCTGCTGCGGGCCGCTCGGCGGCACCACATGCGCGTCGAGCTCCTCGACCAGTGCAGCTCCGGGGATACGGCGGGCGACCACGCGCGCGTCGTGGGATACGGGGCCTTCGGCTTTTACGATGCTTGACGAGCGGGAGCGACGGCGCCTGATCGAACTGGCGCACGAATCGATTGCGCGCGGCGCACGCAAGGCGCCGGCGCCGCTGCCGCCGCGCTCCTGGTCGGCAGCGCTCGCGCGGCTGGGAGCGACGTTCACGACACTGACGCTCGGGACGGAACTGCGCGGCTGCCGGGGAACGCTCGAGGCGCACCGCATGCTCGCGGCCGACGTCTGGCACAACTCGTGGGCGAGCGCCTACGACGATCCGCGCTTCCCGCCCATCGCCGCGACGGAGGCCGCCAGCCTGAGCGTGGTCATCAGCGTGCTCACGCCGCTCGTGCCGCTCGAGGTGCGCAGCGAGGAGGAGCTGATCGCCGCGCTCGAGCCCGGGATCGACGGCCTCGTGCTCGTCGAGGGCGCTGCGCGGGCGACGTTCCTGCCGTCCGTCTGGAAGCAGCTGCCGCAGGCGAGGGACTTTGTCGCGCAACTCAAGCGCAAGGCAGGCTGGCCGAGCGCGTACTGGTCGACGCAGCTGCGTGCGCTGCGCTACCGCACCGAGACGTTCCCGGTGCACTGAGCGTCGGCGCCTGCCACCGGCCGGCCCGGTGCGCCATGACGCAGATCAAGCCGATCGCTCCGGCCCGCTCTTAAGCATAAGCCGCTGGCGATAGCACGCATCGCCGCGCAGAATGTGCGCCATTTCGAGGGGTGGCCGTGGCCAAAGACTCCACCGACGACGCGGACGGACCGGGCTCGCCGGCCTGCTACATGCACCTGCTGGACGCCGAAGGCCGCCCAGTGGATCCGGTGCAGGCCACGGACGTGGCGCGGTGGCGCAAGGCCGAGCGTGAGCGGCTGCTGGCGCTGCGCATGGCGCTGGACGCGGAGTACCGAGCACGGGCAACCGAACGGATCACGCGCGAGCTGGACGGGGTGCTGCCTCCGAACACTGCGATCGTCAGCACCTACTTTCCGATCCGTGCGGAGCCCGACCTGCGGCCGTGGATGCGCGAGCTGCACGCACAGGGCATCCGCGTCGCCGTGCCGGTGGTCGTGGCCAAGGGCCAGCCGCTGGAGTTCCGTGAATGGGAGCCGGGTGCGCGCCTGGCGTACGGGGTCTGGCGCATTCCCTATCCGGCGGACGGCGCCGTGGTTCGGCCCGACGTCGCCATCGCGCCGCTCGTGGGATTCGACGCCGAGTGCTACCGCCTGGGGTACGGCGGGGGCTTCTTCGACCGCACGCTCGCCTCGCTCCAGCCGCGCGCGCTCGCCATCGGCATCGGCTATCCGGAGCAGTCGCTGCCGACGATCTTCCCGCAGGCGTTCGACGTACCGATGGACTGGATCGCCATCGGCGACGGCGCGCCGCGGCGACGCCGCGGTTGACGGGCATGGCAGCCCCGTCAGCCCCCGCGGCGCTGTTCGCCTACGGATTCCGCCCGTTCTTCCTCGCGACCGGACTGGCGGCGGTGGTGCTCGTGCCGTGGTGGGCGAGCGCGTTCGCGTTCGGGACGCCGCTGCCCGGTGGCTGGCCCCCGACGCTGTGGCATTCCCACGAGATGCTGTACGGCTTCATCTGTGCGGCGATCGCCGGGTTCCTGCTGACTGCCGTGCCGAGCTGGACCGGCGAGCGGGGCTTCGCCGGCCGGCCACTGATGCTGCTGGCAGGGCTCTGGCTGCTGGCGCGACTCGCCGTGGGCACGTCCCAGTGGTGGCCGCTGCCGGTCGTGGCTGCGACGGACCTCGCCTTTCTCCCGGTGCTGGCGGTGTTCGTGGCGGTGCCGCTGCTGCGTGCGCGCAACCGCAATACGCCGCTGCTGCTGGTGCTGGTCGTGCTGTGGCTCGCCGACGCCGCGTTCTACTGGGAACTCGGCCGGCACGACGCGACGCGGGCGCTGTCCGCGGTGAAGTTCGGGATCGACGTCGTGCTGGTGCTCGTGACGGTCATCGGCGGCCGGATCGTGCCGGCCTTCACGAGCTCCGGGCTGCGCACTCAGGGCGTCACCGCCACCATCGCCGCATGGCGCGGCGTGACGCCGCTGACGGTCGGTCTCATGGTCGCGTGCGCCGCCGCCGATGCGCTCGCTCCGGACGGCCGGCTCAACGGCTGGCTTGCCCTGGCGGCTGCGCTGGCGCAGGCGATTCGGCTGCTGCAGTGGCGCTCCCTGCACACGCTGCGAGTGCCCCTCGTGTGGGTGCTGCACCTCGGCTACGCGTGGCTGCCGCTGGGCCTGGGCCTCAAGGCGCTGGCGATCCTGAACGGCGCGGGCGTGGCTGCGTTCTGGCTGCACGCGCTGACGATCGGCGCCGCGGCGACCATGATCCTCGCGGTGATGAGCCGCGCGACGCTGGGCCACACCGGACGCCCGCTGGTCGCGTCACCGGCGATCACCGCCGGCTACCTGCTGCTCGCCGGCGCCGCGGTGGTGCGCGTGTTCGGGCTGGTCTGGTGGGCGGGCAACTACCCGGCGGTCATCGTCGTGAGCGCGCTGCTGTGGACCGCGGCCTTCGCCCTGTTCCTGATCGTCTACGGGCCGATGCTGTGGTCGGTGCGGATCGACGGGCGCCCCGGCTGATACGCCAACGTCAGGCGTCGTTCGCACGCCCGGCGCCGCGCCGGCTGGTCGATCGCCGCGCGCCCGGTGCGGCGGCGCCTGAAGCGCGATCGAGATCACCGCGCAGCTGCGCGCGCGCGCCGTTGGTCAGGTTGCCGAGGGTCGACTCGATCACCGCGGCGTCGGGCCGCGTGCCGCGGACATGGCCTTCGAGCGCAGTGCGCATCGCCCGCAGGTGCGCCGGCGTCGTGCCGCAGCACCCGCCGATGATCCGCGCGCCCGCGTCGTAGGCGAGGCAGGCGTAAGCGCCCATCAATTCGGGCGTGCCGTCGTAGCGGATGGCGCCATCGACGTACTGCGGCAGTCCGCAGTTGGATTTGGCCACGAGCACGGCGGACGGATCGGAGGCGTTGGCGAGGTTCACGATCGACGCCACGAGCTCCGACGGCCCGACGCCGCAGTTGCTGCCGCAGGCGAGCAGCCCGTGGGCCCGGTGGATCGCGGCGAGCTCGCTGGGCATCAGCGACATCATCGTCCGGCCATTGGTGTCGAAGCTGAGCGTGCTCACGATCGGCAGGCCCGTGGCGCGCGCGCCCTGGATCGCCGCCTCGACCTCCTCCCGCGACGACATCGTCTCGATCCAGAGCACGTCGGCTCCGCCTGCGGCGAGCGCGGCCGCCTGTTCGGCGAACGCCGATGCGGCATCGGCGGCGCTCAGCGGTCCGAGCGGCTCGAGGATCTCGCCGGTCGGACCCATGCTGCCCGCGACGACGACCGTGCGGCCGGCGGCGTCCGCCTCGGCGCGCGCGATCCGTGCGGCCGCCGAGTTCAGCTCGTGCACGCGAGCCTCGGCGTGATGCAGCTTGAGCCGGTAGCGCGAGCCGCCGAAGCTGTTGGTCAGGACGATGTCCGCGCCGGCCTCGATGAAGCCGCGGTGAAGCGCCGCGATCCGTTCCGGGTGGTCGACGTTCCACAGCTCCGGCGCGTCGCCGGACACGAGTCCCATCGCGAACAGGTTGGTGCCCGTGGCCCCGTCGGCGAGTACCCACGGGCGGGTGGACAATAGACTCGACAGGCGATCCGACATGCCAGCCTCGGGACGGCGCCGGCGCTGCACGCCGGCCTGGGGCCCGGGCGCGGCCCGGGGATCGCGATCCTAACCCGAAGTCGAGGCGCGGTGCTGCGCAGGGCGGGTACCCGCCAGCGGCCATCGGCCGCCGACGCGCCTCAGGCGGCGATGCCCTGCTGGCGCAGCCACTGACGCAGCGCGCTCGCTGGCAGCGATCCGGCCTGGCGGGCGATCTCGCGCCCGCCCCGGAACAGCGCGAGAGTGGGAATGCTGCGAATCCCCAGGCGTGCCGCCGTGTGCGGAGCAGCGTCGGTATTGACCTTGGCGACGACCAGTCCAGGCGCCAGGTCTGCCGCCGCGTCTTCGAGCACCGGCGCGAATGTCCGGCACGGGCCGCACCACGGGGCCCAGAAGTCGACGAGAACAGGCAGTGCGCTGCGTGCGACGAAGCGCTCGAATGCCGCGTCCTCGAGGTCGATGGGCTGGCCCGGCAGCAGCGACACCTTGCAGGCGGGGCAGCGCGGGTCATCCGCGAGTCGGGACGCGGGCACGCGCACCGACCGCAGGCACTGCGGGCACGCCGCCGTCACCACCGGTCCGCCCGTCGCGTCCACATCCATCGCCGACTCCACACCCGCCCGAACACCCGGTCGAGATGGCGTCTCAACGGCAGCTCTTCAAGGGCGGGCTCCTCAGGCGAGCCCGAGGTCCAGGGCCGGCGCGCCCGGGAGGATGCGCTCCAGTTGCGCGGGCGTGAGGTCCCAGAGCGTGCGGAACAGGCCCGCCAGCACGCCGCGATACGGGTTGAGGACCGGGTAGTCGCGGTCCTGGAACAGCGAGCCGGGCACGATGGGTACCTGGCTGCCGGCGATGCGGCCGCCGCGAACCGCGCCGCCGAGCACCCAGTAGACCGAGCCATGCCCATGGTCGGTGCCGCCGTTGCCGTTCTCCCGAAACGTGCGGCCGAACTCGGAAACGACGAGCACCACGGTCCTGCGCCACTCATCACCCATGCCATCGGCGAACGCCCGCAGCCCGCGACCGAGGCTGTCGAGATTGGTGGCGAGCGTGCCGGCCGTCGCACCCTGGTTGACGTGCGTGTCCCAGCCGCCGACATCCACGAAGCCGAGCCCGTACTGCTCGCGCATGAGGTGCGCCATGCGCGCGGCCTCGAGCTCGAAGCCCTTCGTCGTCACGGCTCCGCGGCTCGACGCCGCCATCTCCTCCTGCAGCGTGCGCGCCACCTCCTGGCGCAGCTCGAATCCGTCGGCCACGGCCGCGCCGAGCGGGTGATGGGCGTACATGCCCTCGAGGACGGCGGCCTGGCGCGGGTCGATGGCGGTACGGCCGGCGGAGCGTAGCGAAATGTTGGGGATGTCAGCATGGCCCCGAAACGCGAGCGGCAGCGAATCCGTGAACGCGATCGGCGCGACGCCCGTGAGCACGCCGCTCAATCGTGCGAGGACGCCCGAACGGAAGTCGCGGACGCCCGACGGCGGCTGCCCGAGCTCGAGCGTGTCCTGGGTCTCGAAGTGGCTGCGCGAGGTGTCCTCGCTGCCGGCAAACGGGACGAATGCCAGCTGCCCGCGCGCGTACAGTTCCCCGAGCGTGTCGCGGACGCAGGGCGCGAGCGCCCAGGCGCCGTCCAGAGCGACCGCGCCGGACGCGGAACCGGGTACGGGTCGCGGGATGGCGATCCGCGGCCGCGCAGCGTAGTAGAAGTCGCTCGAGTACGGCACGAGCAGGCTCGCGCAGTCGTATCCGCCGCGGAGGAATACCAGCAGGAACCGTGCCGAGTCACGCCCCGCGGCGTAGAGGCGGCCGGCGCACGCGAGGGCCGGCAGCGAAGCGAGCGTGGCAACGAGGTGGCGGCGGTTCATGGCGGCGGTCCGCTAGCGGTAGTTGAACTCGGGTGACGAGAGCAGAAAGGTGTTCCAGTCGGCCTGCGAGCGCGCCTGCGCGAGCGCCTGCCTGGTCGCCGTGCCGAGGCGCGGCTCGATCGTGTCGAAGTACACGTGGCCGGCCAGCTGCGGGAAGCCAGCGCCTCCCGTCCCGGTGCCATCTTCCGTGTCGAACAAGGTGGCTGCGCCACTGCCGATCGCGCGCGCGATCTCGAAGCGCCGCGTCAGCTGGCCGGAACTCGCCCAGCCGGCTTCGTCGAGCGGATAGCCGTCCGGCGTCTGTCGGCCCCACGGCACCTCGCCCAGCGCCCGCAGCCAGTTGAGCAGCGGGCGGGAGTTGGTGATCACCTGTCCGTCGTAGGCGAGGCGGATCGCGGACACCACGTAGTGCATCGGATCCTTGAACTTGGTGCCTGGCGAAGGACGGAACTCGGGCGCGGTGAACAGCGTGCGCAGCACGGCCGCGATGTCCCCGTCGGTGCGGCGAAACGTGTCGGCCAGGCGGTCGACCAGTGCGGCGCCGGGCTCGTCGGCCACGAAATACACAGCGAGGCGGCGCGCCACGAAGCGGGCGCAGGCTGGCTGGCGCACCAGCAGGTCGACGGCCTGTTCGACCTCGCCGAAGCCCCGCCCCGAGACCGTCTCGCCCAGCAGGCGCTTGGTCGAGAAGTCATGACGCGCCGGATTGAACTCGAAGGCGCCCGCGCGGCGGTACAGCGGCTGCCAGTCGCGCCGCAGTCGCGGCTCGGGCCCCTCTGCCCGTATGCCGACGCCGGTCAGGATCCGCGCCAGCGACTGCACGTCGTCCTGCGTGTAGCCGCCGTCGACGCCCAGCGTGTGCAGTTCCATGAGCTCGCGCGCGTAGTTCTCGTTGATGTGGCCGGCGGCGTTGCGCGCGTTGTCGAGGTACTCGAGCATCGCCGGATGGGTGAGCGTCGCGAGCACGAGGTCTCGGAAGCGACCGAAGACGTGCGGCCGGATGGCGCGTTCCTCGTAGTCGGCCACCAGCCAGCGCACGTTGGCCTTGTAGAGATGGACGCTGAAGTGGTTCAGCCAGAACCACACCATCTGCTCGCGCAGCTGGTCGGGCGAGTAGATCGCGCGCAGCAGCTGGCGCCGGGTAGCCTCGTAGGCCAGGTGATTGCCGCGCTCGTTGAGAGCCTTGCGGGCATCCTCCTTCGCCGACGGGTCTTCGATCGCTTGTATGCGCTTGCGCTCGGCAACCGCGGATTCGAGCAGGGCGGCGCCATCCGCATGGCTGATGTCGAGCTGGTCGATCTGCGCCGTGACCGCCGCGGGCAGGGAGCGCGCCTTCCCGCCCAGCTGCGCGGCGAGGTAGCCGTGCGCGCCCAGCCGCTGGTACTGGTCCAGCGCCTCGGCGTCGATGCCATACGTGACACGTTCCAGCCACGCGACCGCCGCCGGGTCGGGCGCGACCGGCCGCGCCGCCGTGGCGGCGGGCGGCTGCGCCGCGCAGGCTGCCAGCAGCAGCGCCGCGGCCAGGAGGGCGTATGCCGCGGCGAGGCGCCGGTGCGGGCAGCGGGGCAAGTCGGACGGCGTCACGGCGGGCGTGGCTCTCGTGCGATCGCGGGACGGAAAGGGTACCCGCAGCCCTGCAACGCGTCAGGAGGCCGGCCGCCGACCGACCTTAATCGAAATTAATCGTCCGCGGGCGTCGACCGCGGGCGCCGGGCCGTGGATCGGGAGATGATTCGTCTGGCACCGCGACGACGGTGACAGCGGCCGATGCGGGGAGGCTGGCGTGCCATGAGGCTGATGATCGAGGGTATCGGGTGGGTCGGCGCCGTGATGGTGCTCCTCGCCTACGGATTGCTGACGACGCGGCGGGTTGCCGCCGCTTCCTCGAGCTACCAGTGGCTGAATGGCGCGGGATCGCTCGGGCTCATGATCAACAGCGCGTGGAACGGCGCCTTTCCCTCGGTGTTCCTCAACGGGATATGGCTGGCACTGACCGTGTACGCGCTCACTCGCAGCCGCGGCGCGACCTGAGCCGCTCATCCGCAGCCCGGCGGCGAAGCGGCGGATGGGCCTCGGACGACCCTTGCGCGCGGCGCGGGGCTAGCCGCGCCGCGAGGCGCCAACGGTCCCGGAGGCCGCGCGCGCAGTCTCGATCAGGAGCGGCGCCAGTCGCTGGCGAAGCTCCTCCAGCGTCCAGCGGCTGGTCGGCCCCGACACGTTGACCGCAGCCACTGGTTGCCCGTGCGCGCCCAGGATGGGTGCGCCGATGGTCAGGTCGCCGCGATAGCACTCCTGGCTCGCCCACGCGTAGCCGAGCTCGCGCGCCTCGTTGACGATGTCGAGGATTCGCGACGGGTCCGTCAGCGTATGCGGCGTGAATGCGCGCAGCGGCGATTGCCGCAGAATCTCGCGCACCTCGTCGTCCGGCAGTGCCGACAGGTAGGCGCGG
This sequence comes from Pseudomonadota bacterium, assembly GCA_018241545.1. Classification (GTDB taxonomy): domain Bacteria; phylum Pseudomonadota; class Gammaproteobacteria; order Steroidobacterales; family Steroidobacteraceae; genus CAIKZZ01. The sequence goes on along the minus strand of JAFEDP010000001.1, from coordinate 27,003 downwards.
CCAGCGGCCGTGCAGTACATGGGCAGGCGTCGCCCGACCGGCATGTGGATGATGAACCGCTTGTGGCTCGGGAAGCGGGCGACGAACACCATGTCCGTACCGTCGCGTTCCGAGAGGCTCACGGACTCGCCGCAGGACTGGTTCAGGTCGACCAGGTGCATCGTCGCCTGCTCGATCACGCGATGCCCGGCCAGATACGGGTAGCCGAGGTCGAGCGTACGCGCCGTCAGGACCCAGCGCCGCAGCTGCTCGTCGCGCCGCAGGTAGCCGAGCCGCACCAGCGTGTGCACGCAACGCTGGGCCGAGCTCGTGGTCATGCGTGCCGCCGCCGAGATCTCGGCGAGATTGAGGGCGCGGCGTTCGCCCGAGTAGGCGGCCAGGACCGCGAAGGCCTTCTCGACCGACTGGTTGAACAGCGGGTCGCGGTCGGCGCGAGTCGCGTCGACCGAAGAGCTGCGAAGCGCGCGCCGGATGGCTGGCATGGCTGGTGCTGCTACCCGCGATTCGATGCGTAAAATTCGATTACCGATAATATACGACCGAAAAAGCTACCGAGGCCACCTGCGGCCTGTCAAGCGAGCGGGTGGCGCTCCAGGCGTTTCAGTCTGGGCGCGGCGCGGCCTCGGCATGGCGAAGCTCGAGACCCTCCGCGTGGCGTCGCTGGAATCCCTTCCATACGGTGATCCCGTCGGTGCCGGGACTCACGGCGTCCCAGGCGCCCACGCGCTCGGCAGGCCACTGACCAGTGCCGGAATCCGGGACGAGGCCATCGAGGTAGCTGGCGCGGCTCAGGTCGTCGCGCACGTAGCGGTCGAGGAATGCGGTGATCATGTGCAGGTTGATTGCGACGATTCGGTCCTTGCGCCACACCGGATCCTCGAACCAGTCGAGGTCCCAGAGTCGATGCCGCATTTCCTCTGGAACCGGCGCGAGCCCAAGGTTGTGACCGCCGTTGCGGAACGTCAGCAGGTAGCGCGGTGCGTGACGCGCCGCCTCGAAGAACGCCCGTGCGCCGGTCGCGTAGTCCACCGTGCGGTCACAGTCGCCGGCGATCAGTAGCAGCGGCGCCGAGATCTCGGCGAGGCCCGCCGCGTCCCATGCACCCGCCGCACCACCTGCGGGGGCAATCGCGACGATCGCGCGCAGGCCGCCCACCAGGACTTCGCCTCGCTGACCGCCACCCCGGGCGTACGGAGCCAGTAACCCGCCCGGCATTCGCGTGACGAGCATGCCGGCCGGGTCGAGCGCGGCGCCACCACTCGTCAGCACGCCGTAGCCACCCATCGAGTACCCCACCAGCGCCGTTCGCGATGGATCCACCAGGCCGTCACGGCCGAGCGAGTCCTGCAGCGAGCGGGCGACGAAGCCGATGTCGATGGGCCGGCGCAGCCAGACGGCCGGCGACTTGGAGCGGTCGCTGATCGGCGGGTCGTCATGGCGGATCGCCGCAACCACGTAGCCCTTGGACGCCAGGTTCTCGGTCAGCCAGCTGAGCGCGGCGGTTACGTTGCTGTAGCCATGCGAGACGACGACCAGCGGATGGCGGCCAGGTATGGCCGGCGCGTCGCGCACCGCCAGGCCGGCGATCGAGAACTCCGCCGGCGGAGCGGGTGGCTCGGACGGCAGCGACGCGACGTATGTCTCTGCTCGGCTACCAGGGGGCGGCGAGGCTGGGTACCACAGGTCGACGACGAGTCGGCGATCGCGACGCGGGACGGCGCCGGTACGCGGATCGGTGCCCAGCACGTCGGGCTGGTCGCGGTGGACGAGCGTGAGCGAGCGCACCCCAACGGCGTGCGGTCCCAGACGGGCAAGCTCCGGCGCATCGACGCCGGGACGGCTCGGCGGCTCCGCCGCGGGCGCGGGCGCCGCGGTGGCGAATCCGATCAAGAGAATCGACAGCAGCAGGCGGAGATGCACGCGGCTACTCCCAGCGGGTTTAGGCCACGGGATTGTCGCACGTGCGCGCGCCGCGGTCCGGCGCCAGGCCCGGCCGCGCGGGGGTGCTCGGCACCGCACCCGCGCGCAGCCGCCGCTGATGCCACCGTCAAGTCGACGGCAGCGTTCCGGTGAAGTAGGTGATGACGTAGGCCCTGAGGGTGCCGTCCGCCTGCGGCACGCCGTACACCTTGACTGGTGCGCCGACCGCCAGGCCGTCCGTGAGCGCGGTAAGCCCGGCGCTGGTCGTGATGTCCTGAGGGCTGACCGTCACGATGCCGTTGGTGCGGTCCACCTGGTAGACCAGGGTCGCGGCGCCGGCCACCGTACTGACGTCGATGGTGGCTGCCTGCGTGCCGCCCGGCACGGTCATCGTGAATGCGTTCGCCGTAAGCCCGGTCACCACCGTGCCGCGCGGCAGCGGCACGGGCGCAAGCACCGTCCAGGGCACCGACCACCCGGATGGGTTGGCGGCATCGCCCCAGCGGGCAAAGCTCGCGCCGTACGTCGGGATCAAACCGACCGTGCCACCGAAGTTCACGCTCGCGCCGGTCGCGCTCACGAAATCAGCGATCGCCGCGGTCCCTGTCGTCACCTGCGTCGGATAGGCGAACTCCCAGTACTTGAAGCCCGAGATGGCATTGCCGTCGGCGTCCCGGCCGTTGGCGCTGGAGGCGCTGATGTACGGCAGCGTCACGCTGTAGTCATCGCTGAGCGTGGCGAACCGGCGCGTGTAGGTGAACCCGGTCGAGTCGGCGGCCGAGATGCGTCCGTCGAAGGCCGCCGTCTCGATGTCGACGGTCTGCGCCACCAGCGTCGTGGCCAGCGGGTCGACGACCGAGACGTGCACCTTGAACCCGCGCACCAGCTGCTGCGCGGCAAGGAAGGCCGGGCCCACCGCGATCGGGGTCGTATCACCGAGTGCGGACGCCGGCGTGCGGAAGAAGAACGCGGTGTTCGCGTCCACGGTCAGCGGGACCGGGCGACCCTGCTCGTCGCTGACGACGAACACGTCGCTCGCGGGATCGACGTGCAGCACGTGGCCTTCCGGGCTCAGCCACACGCCGTCGAACTGGCTGCTCGTCCAGATCCGCGTCGCGACCAGGGTGCCGTTCTGCTGGTAGCGCGCTGCCACGCGGACGAATTTCCCCGGCAGCGTGGCCGCGACCGCGGAGAAGTCCCGGACGGTCGCCGCGGTCCGTGCATCGACGTCGTACAGGAGTGTTCCGTTGGTGCCGTCCGCGAGAATCGTCAGCGTCTGGCCGGTCGCCACTGCGGTCTCGGGCGTCGCGACGGGCACTGCCGCAACCTCACGCTCGACCGTGATGCTGGCATTGTCGGTGGCGACGGTGCTGACCGTGCCGTAGGCATGGCGCAGGAGCAGGTGCATGACGTCGGCGACCCGGTGATGCCTCACCGGTCCGTTGAAGTTGATCGCCCACAGCGTCGTACCACCCGGCGGCGTGTGGCCGACGATGAAGGCCGGATGCGCGAGGTCGAACTCCACGTCGATGGGGGTCGTCTGACCAGTCGCGATGGTCAGCGGCGAGTCGAAGCGGATGGAAGTCGACACGGTCCTGCTGCCGCTGGCTCCCGTTGCCCCCTGAATCTGGATCGCGTCCGTCGCGATCATGGTTGACGGCGGTGCCGCGAAGCCCGGCTCGGGGTCTGCGGAGGTGATCAGGACGACATCCCCGGGGTTCGCGGCGAGCGTCAGCGTCGCACCCGAGTAGGTGCCTGCAGGGATCGAGGCGCTGGCGAGCAGCTCGGCGATGTTGTCGAGAGCCGCGAGGTTCGTCACTGGCGCCGGCGAGGCGGCCGTGTAGACACTCACCGGGCTGCCGCCACCCTGCGGAACCAGCGTGATCGAGAGTACCTTTACCCCGATCATCGCCCAGTCCTCGGTCGATGCGTCGCTGACGACGACGGGGGTCGTGACCATCTGGGGTCCGGCGATCTGGCTGCCGGTCCCGCCACCGCCGCCGCAGGCGGCGATTCCGGCGAGCAGGGCGATGGACACGGCGGTGCGAACAAGCGCGTGGCTCATGGTGGCAGTTCCTCGTCTTGGGTGCGTCGCGTGCGGCGCGAGCGGTGTGTTGCGAGGAGCGCGCGAGGACGCGAACCGTTGACATGCGTCGGCGTATCGCCCACCGGTCGATGGCCGGCCGCGTGACCTGGCTCACGGGGCTGGCCGGCGAGCCGGGGCTCGCCGGACCCTCCGACCCGCTCCGTGCCCTGGTGCCGTCGCGATGGGGAGCGCGTAACCTAGCGGCTCACTCGGCCTCGGGCTCGGTCATGGCTACGCACTACGACGCGATCATCATCGGCTCCGGTCACAACGGCCTCGTGTGCGGAGCGTACCTGGCCCGGGCTGGTCTGCGGACCCTGGTGCTCGAGCGGCGCGGCCTGATCGGCGGCGCCGCGGTCACAGAGGAGTTCTCGCCAGGATTCCGCGCCTCACGGTTCTCCTACGTGATGAGCCTGCTGCATCCGCGGATCATCGGCGACCTTGAGCTACGCTCGATGGGACTGGAGGTGCTGCCCGCCAATGACCTCTTCTGTCCGCTGGGCGGCGACGACTACATCGTCTTCAGCGACAACGTGCGCAAGACCCAGGCGGAATTCGCGCGCTTCTCGCGCCACGACGCGGAAGCCTACCCTCGGTTTGCGCGGGATCTGGCCGCCTCGGCGGCCATCGTGCGGAAGTTGCTGTTCGAAACGCCGGTGAATCCGGTGCGTGGTAACTGGCGGAGCTTTCGCGAGACCGCGGGTCTGCTGTGGCGATACCGGCGCATCGGCGACCGTGCCCACCGACTGGTCGACCTGCTCGCCCAGAGCGCCTACGACTATCTGTCCGCCTGGTTCGAGAGCGACATCGTGAAGTCCGTGCTGGCCTACTATGCATCGATCGGCACGTTCGCCGGCCCGCGATCGCCGGGCACGGCCTACGTGATCATGCATCACGTAATGGGCGAGCACGAAGGCGCGGGAGGATGGGGCTTCGTGCGCGGTGGCATGGGCGCAATCAGCGCGGCGATCGCCCGCTCTGGGGCGCGCCATGGCCTCGAGGTGATGACCGACGCCGCGGTGGCGGAGGTGGCGACGAGCGGTGGCTGCGCGCGCGGCGTGCGGCTCGCCGACGGGCGCGAGTACACGGCTTCCGTCGTCGCCTCCAATGCGAATGCCAAGACGCTGTTCAGGCGGCTGCTGAACCCGGCCGCGCTGCCGCCCGAGCTGCTGGCCGATATCGACGCCTACCGGACGTTCTCGACCGCATTCAAGTTGAACATTGCGGCGGATGCCCCGCCCCGGTACCGCGCGTTCGACCCGGCCAAGACCGGATTCGCCTATCCGACGTACGTCCACATCGGGCCGGGCATCGACTACCTGGAAAGGGCGTACGACGACGCGAAGTACGGACGACCGTCCGCGCGGCCGTTCATGACGCCGGTCGTGCCGACCGTCGTCGACGACTCGCTGGCTCCCGCCGGCAAGCACGTCGTGAACGCCTTCGGAGGTCACGCGCCGCATACGCTGAAGGACGCGACCTGGGCTGAGGCCAAGCCGGCCTTCACGCGAGCAGCGCTGGATGTCCTCGACGAAATGGCGCCGGGATTCTCCGGTCAGGTGCTGGACCTCGAAATGCTGGTTCCTCCCGATCTCGAGGAGATCGTGGGACTACCGCAGGGTCACATCTTTCACGGCGAGCTCAGCCTCGACCAGCTGTTTCTGCAGCGGCCCTCGCCCTGGTGCGCGGACTACCGGACGCCGGTCGCCGGCCTCTACTTGTGCGGATCCTCCAGTCATCCGGGAGGCGGCGTCTCCGGCATCCCGGGTCACAATGCCGCCCGCGAGATACTGAAGGACTGGCGCCGGCTGCGTCGGCGCCGGGCGTCGTGAAACGGCCGGCGCGGAGCGCCTTTACAAGGGTCGAGCGCGATGCGAGCCTTGCGCGCTCCGGCGAGCCTGCACGCGACGTTCGAGGATTCCGATGAAGCCAGCCGACATCCAGCCGCTCGTGGAGGAAGCCGCCGGGCGCATCTACCGCATTGTACGGGAGACACCGGTCGTCGAACTCTCCGACGCCCGCATCCCGCCCCGCTCGCATGTCGTGGCGAAGCTGGAGCAGCTGCAGCACACCGGGTCCTTCAAGCTGCGCGGCGCGACCAGCAAGCTCATGAGTCTGTCGGAACGCGAGGCGCGGGCGGGCGTGGTCACCTCGTCGACCGGGAACCACGGCATCGGTGTGGCCGCCGCCGCGCGCCAGCTGGGGATCGACGCCGAGGTGTTCCTGTCTGGGCAGGTGGCGGAGGTCAAGCGCGCGAAGATCGCCGGCTACGGCGCACGGATGCGGCAGGCAGGCGAGACGCCGCTCGCCGCGGAGATCGCGGCGCGGCGCGATGCGGCCGAGACCGGGCGCTGCTACGTATCCCCGTACAACGACCGCTACGTCGTCGCCGGGCAGGGCACGGTCGCCGTGGAGCTCGTGCGGCAGCTCGGCTCCTTCGACGCGGTCTTCGTTGCCACCGGAGGCGGTGGCTTGGTGTCGGGAATCGGGTCCTACCTGCGTGCGGCATCCCCCCGCACCGAGGTGGTCGCGTGCTGGGCCGAGAACTCCCGCGTCCTGTACGAGTGCCTGCGCGCGGGTCGCATCTACGACGCCCCGGAGTTGCCGACGCTGAGCGAAAGCACGGCCGGAGGGGTTGAGGAGGGGTCGATCACGTTCGACCTGTGCCGCGAGGTCGTCGATCGAGCCGAGCTCGTCAGCGAGGATGACATCCTAGAGGCGATGCGCCACGGCCACGCCCGCGGCTGGGATATGGAGGGCGCATCCGGAGTCGCACTCGGCGCGTACTTCAAGAACGCGCACCGCTACGTCGGCAAGACCGTCGCCGTCGTGCTCTGCGGCGGCAATCCCTCCGCCGCGATCCGCGCGATGCTGGAGGCCTGAGGCGGCGCCCGTCGCGACGACGGGCGCGTCCCCTCCGGATTCCGCGCGCGGACCTACGGCGTCGCCGCAGCTCGCGGCTTTCCCTGGGTGACCGCCAGCATGTACTTGGCTACGGCCAGGCGCAGGTCCGGGCTGAGGTGTCCCTGCGGTGGCATGGCCGGGAAGTCCTCGCGCTTCTTCACCGGGTTGGCAATGTAGTCGGCGATCCCCTGCGGGTTGCCGGCATACATGGCCTGGATCACCTGGGTCGGCGGTCCGATCATGCGCACGTTGTAGGCATGGCAGCCGGCGCACACCGACGAGTAGATCAGCTTGCCGCGGTCCTCGGTGTTCATCACCCGGGCCTTCGCCGGGTGCTCGAGGAGATAGGTCGACACGTCCGCCGTCGTCGCGCGCGCGCACCCGGAAGCCCAGCTGCCGATGCCGAGGGACTTGAGCGCGCTTTTGTCGGCCACGCAGCTGCCGCTGCCTCCACCCACCGCGACGAGGTCCGGGCCCTCGGTCGTCAGCGCGGCCGCCATCAGCACCTTGATCTCCTTGATTGGCTCGTAGCCGTTGTGGGCAAACAGGTTCCAGAGCACTGATACGCGATCGGGATTCGGGTCGGACTCCGGATCCGGCGTGATGTTCGCGAACGACTTGTGGTCGGCGACGATGATGCCGGCGTTCTTGTTGTCGCGCACGACGTTGTTCTCGATGAACACGTCGTCGGCGGCCATGATGATGATGCCGGTGCCGCTCGGGATTCCGGACACGATCGACCCCGGGGCGCCGAAATTTCGATGGTTGTTGGCGACGACGAAGTTGTTGCGAATGATGACGTCGAACGTGGTCTTGATCGGCAGGCCGGGCGTGATGAACGCCAGTATGCCCCCGGCATTGTCATAGGCGAGGTTGTGCTCGACGATGGCGTGGCGCGAGTTCTCGATCTCGATTCCGGCCACGTTGCCGAACACCTCGTTGTGCGCGACGTGGATGTTGTCTGACATCCCGACGTAGATTGCCGCATCCTCGATGCCGGTCAGGGTGTTGTACTCGATGAGCCCGTTCTGCGCGAACTCGGGAAAGATCCCGTAGACGCCGGCATTGGCGATCCAGTTGTGGCGGATCACGAAGTTGTTGCCCGCCTGCCCCATGATCGCGTTGCCCTTGAAGTTCACGATGTGCAGGTTCTCGACGCGGATGCCATTGCCGGAGTAGAGCACCGCATCGTTGCGCTTGCCCTCGCCGTCGAGGGTGGGCCAGTCGCCGCCATGGACGACGCCGATGAGCGCGACATTGTCCTTGTCGATGTAGACGGTCTCCCGATAGGTCCCCGGCAGAACCTGCACCGTGTCGCCGGGCTGGGCGCGGGCGACCGCCGCCTGGATGGAGTCGCCGGGCTTGACCGCGATCACCTGGCCGGTGCCGCCTGCCGTCAGCGAGGCGGGCGCGCCCGCGGCTGCCGGGCTGCGCGCGCTGCTGAGTTCGGCGGCCGCCGACCGCGCGGCCGTCGCCGCCACGGGCACCGCGGCGCGCTGGGCGTAGAGATAGCCGCCGGCGGCGGCGATGGCGGCGACGACTATCAGGCTGATGAATCCCTTGGTGTTCATGGGTGCTCCCAGGCGGCGTCAATCGGGTACGGGCCGCCCGGAGGGGACGCGACGCGGCGTCTCCGGGCGGAAGGATTCGTCGGTTAGTGATCGAAGGAAGTCGACCAGACGGTCGAGTTCCTGTTCCGAGAGTTTGGGCTCCCAGATGTGCCAATGCAGGCGCAGGTGTTCGCCGCGTGGGACGGCGTGTCCCCGACCGCCGGTATAGAAGGCGACGGTCTCGCGCAGCGTCGCAAACTGCCCGGCATGGCCGTAGGGGCCGGTCAGCGCCACGTTGCGCAGGCTGGGCACCTTGAAGCCGCCGCGTCGCATCGGTTCGCCGTCCAGCGCGCCGGCGCCGGCGTCGAACGGTCGGCCGGCAGGATCAGGCATGCCGATGACCGCAATCTGCTGGTTGGTGAAGAGCGGCGGCGTATGGCACTCGGCGCAGCGCGCGACGAACGAGCGGAACACATTGAGGCCCTCGAGCTCCTCGCGCGTCAGAGCGCTGCTGATACCGTGCGCGTACAGGTCATAGCGGCTGTTGAGCGATACCAGCGAGCTCTCGAAGGCCGCCAGTGCGCGGTACACGTGCTCGGTGCGGATGCCTCCGGCCGCGTCGGCGAACGTCTGTGAGAAGAGTCGCCGGTAATCCGGAATGGCATTCAGCGTGGCGACGAGCCGCGCCGGCGAGGTCGCCATCTCCCGGCGTCCATACAGTGGCCCCTGCACCTGCTCCTCGAGGGACTGGGCGCGGCCGTCCCAGAAGAACCGCCGCAGGAAGGCGACGTTCCAGAGGCTGGGCGCGTTGCGCGACACCTCGTCGCCCAGCGCCCCGTGGCTGCGGGGCCGGGCGTCGGCGAAGCCGTGACGGGGGCTGTGGCAGGTCGCGCAGGCCACGCGCCCGTTGACCGAGAGCGCCGGGTCGAAGAACAACAGGCGTCCAAGGTCGATCTCGTGCGGCGTGAAGCCATCGCGAACCGGCGGCAGCCCGGTCTTGAGTCCGCCCACGCCGGCGCCGGTGAGCGAGGCGTAGTCGTCGTACGGGGTGCGCAGGCGGCAGCGACCGTCCTGCTTCTCGAAGCTGGCAGGACACTGGTTCGTGAGGGAGAACCCCGGTGCCGCGACGGCGGCCAGCGGCGCTGCACCCATCAGCGCGATCGCGAATGCCAGCCCGTGGTGCTTCGCCATCACGGCTCAAGGCCGGTGGCGTAGCGCACGACCTCCCGCGCGGTCTCCTCATCCGGCAGCATGGCGGCGACCGCGCGCATCTGTGCCCCGAGCCGGTCGGCAGGGTCGGACCCGCGCTGTCCTGTCTTGAACGCATTCAGCTGCCGGGCGACGTAGGCCGTAGCCAGGCCGGCGAGGCGCGGTGCACCGAGCTTCTCGTTGCCGCGCCCGTTCGCGCCGTGGCAAGCGCTGCAGATCGCGTTGTAGTAGTTGCGGCCGTTGCTGGAGGCGGCGGGGGCCGTATCGGCGCTGCGGATTCGCCGAAGGCTGGACACGTAGGTCGCGACGGCCAGCCGATCGGCATCGGACCTGAGGACGCCGGAGGCGGCGCGCATCGCGGCACCGTACGTGTCACCCGCAGCCGCGCCGCGTCGGCCGGCAGCGAACTCCTGCAGCTGGCGCTGAAGGTACCAGCTCTCACCACCGGCGATGTTGGGTGCGCCGGTGCTGGCGATGCCCTCGCCCCGGGCACCGTGACAGGGGATGCAGGCCGCGTACAGCGCCCTGCCGTCCGCTGCCGCCCTGCCGTTACCGGCGAGCAGCGCCGCTGCCACGCCCGCGACCGCGACGAACCGGCAGTACGCTCGCTCAGAATGCGACATGCACGTCGAAGCCGTAACGCCTCGGCGCGTTGACCGACGCGATGGGCGTACCGAACGTGGACGCCGTGATGCTATTGATACCCGTCACGTAGCGCTTGTCGAAGAGATTGGTCGCGTAGATAGACAATCCCAGCTTGCCGGTGGCGCTGCGCCAGCCCAGGCGCGCGTCGGTCTGGTTCTGGGCGACGCCTAGCGGGAATGACGCCTGCGGCAGGCAGACGCGGGTGACCTGCGATTCGCCGTTGCAGCGCGTGGCGCCCCGGTAGCTGTGAGACAGGAAGGCGTTGACGGAGGCGCCGTCCGACAGGTGCCAGACGTAGTCGGCGGAGGCGGCGAACGACCAGTTCGGTTCGCCCGTCGGCTGGCCAGCGAGGTTCGCGAACGCCAGGGGGTCCGCCGGCGCCGGATTCATGAAGGCCGCCTCCTGCAGCAGCGCGGGCGACTCGAAGCGCGTGTAGGTGGAGTCGATATACGCAACGCTCAGCCCGAGCGTGAGCGGCGTGACCGGCTGCCAGCGCATGTCGAGGTCGGCGCCGTAGGCCTTCTGGTCGCTGACGGACACCGTGTACTGCGGGATGGACGAGCCGCTGACCGAGGTCAGAACCAGCGACTGCTTGTTCTTGTAGGAGTAGTAGTACAGCGCCCCGTCCACGAACAGCCTCGAACCAGCGACCGACGACTTGAAGCCGAGCTCGTAGTTCCAGACGTCTTCCTTGTCGTACTTGCCGTTGATCTGCACGCTGTCGTAGCCACCGGGGGTAAACCCCTTGGCGACGGACGCGTAGAGCATCACCGACGGGTCCGGCTTGTAGTCGAGCACCACGCGCGGGCTGACGTCGCTCCACGAGCCGGACGTCGAGTACGGCGTGCCCTGAATTCCCGGATACGAGAAGACCAGATTCGGGATGTACGGCACCGCGATGCCGGCCGCGGCCAGGTCCGGGTTGGCGTTGATGATGGCCGAATACGCGTCGAGCTGCGGAGCCTCGCGAACCGGCGCGAGCCAGGCGAAGTCCTTCGTGTCGCGGGAGTAGCGCAGGCCGGTCGTCAGGTTGACCTTGTCAGCCAGGTGCCAGATGACGTCGGCGAAGACGCCCAGCGACCTGAATCGACCGTCGTCGTACATGACCTCGCGCCAGGGCAAGCCCAGCAGGCTGATGGGCACGCCAGCCTCCGCGAGGCCCGCGGTCAGCGGGCCGTAGACTGCGGAGCAGGTGGGCGGCCCGGCGAGACAGAGGTTCGTGAACAGGGTGTCGATGCCGTCCGTATAGGTGTGCGTGTCACTCGCCTGCTGCGCGTGCTCGTAGGAATAGCTGACTCCCGCGACCCAATCGGCGATCCGGGTCTGGCCCGAGAGCTTGAACTCCTGGTACCAGGCGGCGTTGTGCTCGATGTTGTCGGTGTCGAAGTAGGTCGCGTATCCGTCGGTACCGGTCTCGGATTCGCGGTTGTTGGTACGGAACTGACGCCAGTCGGTCGTCGAAAGGAACACTACGTCCCCGAAGTGCCTCTCGAACGTCAGCACGAAGTCGTCGAGCCGGCGCGACTCGTTGTTGCCGACCTCGTCGTTGTAGATCGGCGCCGTGATCGGGTTCAGAAAGCTCGCGCCCGTCGGGTCGGGCGGGAACGGGGCCGGCGAGGCCGCCGTGAAGCCGCCGGGCGGGGCGGGGATCAGGCCGATCGCAACGCGCGCGAGCTGGTTCACCGCGTCGTGGTTCCAGGCGAGCATCAGTCGTGTGTCCGCGTTGATGTCCCACCGGAACGCCGCACGACCGGCCCAGTTCTTCTCCGGATCCAGCTGCTGACCGGTCGCTGCGTCCGTCAGGAAGCCGTCGGACTTGTTGCTAACCGCATTCAGGCGCAGCGCCATTCCCTCCGCCAGCGGCACGTTCAGCATGCCCTCGTAGCGCTGCTTGCCCTCGCTCCCGTACCGCAGGTCGAGGCTTCCCTCGAGCACGTCGCTGGGCTTGCGGGTGACGATGGAGATCGCGCCGGCAGCGCTGCTGCGTCCGAGCAGCGTGCCCTGTGGCCCCTTCAGCACCTCGATGCGATCGATGTCGTTGAACTGCAGGAAGGACGCGCCGGACCGCGCCGCGTAGACGCCGTCGACGTAGACGCCGACCGCCGGATCGGTACCGACGCCAAAGTCGCTCGCGCCAATGCCCCGCAGCTGATAGTGCGGCTGGGTGGGGCTGTCGCCGGAGACCACGAGGCCCGGTACCCACTTCTGCATGTCCGCCATGTTGTCGGAGGCATGGAGCTGAACCAGTTCGCTCGACACAACCTGCACCGCGATCGGCACGTCCTGCAGCTTCTGTTCCCGCCGCTGCGCGGTCACGACGACTTCGCCGATTGTCTCGGCGCCGGCGGATGCGGACGGCGCCGACTGTGCCAGCAGGGCGCCCGAAGACAGGCACGCGCCGCTGGCGGCGAGCGAAACGATGAGCTTGCGAAGTGCCAAGAGACCCCCCTGTGCGGGCATGCGGTAGCTGCCCGTCTCACGGCCAGACTGTCGGGGTCCCCCGCGTCGCGCGGGCCGCCCCCCCCTCTTTTGCGGCAGCGCCGTGGCAGAGATTGCACGGCGCATTGCCCGCAGTTATACCTAGGCGCCGTGGGATTGTCATCAAAGACCCGGTAACTACCGAGTTTCCGACGCGGGCAGGCCGGTCGCGCCGCCCGCCGTCGCACGCCGATTTGCAGCCCTTGCAGGCATCGCTAGACTCTTGGTGCCACCCAGGGGCTCCGATGACCCGAGTCAGGATTCAGAAGGCCGAACCGTTGGTGCGCCGCACCCAGCGCCGCGGCGATCGACGTCGCGAGGCCCTGCTGGCGGCCGCTCGTTCCCTGGTCGCCGAGCACGCCCTGTCGCGCGTGACATTCGCCGCCGTCTGCTCCCGAGCGGGCGTCCCGTCCAGCTCTGCGCAGCACTTCTACCCGGACATGGAATCCATCTACCGGGCGCTGCTGGAACAGCACCGCGTGACGATGGACGCGACTCTGATGCGGCCACTGCGGCCGCGCGACCAGCGCACCTGGCAGGCGATCGTCGAGTGCCTCATCGATCGCGCCGCCCGTCATCACCGCCTGCACCCGGTCGGCGCGAAACTTGCGATCGGCGGCGAGACCCCGCACCAGATCAAGCGGATGGATCGGGACGCCGATCGTGCCCGGGCGGGATTCGCGCTGCGCCTGGCCGAGGAACTGTTCATCGTGCCAAGGTTCGCTGACAAGGAACGGGTCGCCTACGTCGCCACCGAAATCGTCGACACCGCATTTACGGCATCGATGCTGGAGTATGGGCGGCTGACGCCCGCGTACGTACGTCTGGCCAAGCTCGCCGCGACCGGCTTCCTGATGCACTTTCTCGGTCCGGCTCTGCCGCGGCGCCGCGTGACGAGGCGGCCGTAGTCGTCAAGCGGGCACGGGTCCGGCGGCGCCGGGCGCAGGGGTGGTGCCCGAATGCCGCGCACCGTGGGATGCGCCTCCGACGTGCGGGGCCCGCGCCATGTGCGGGTCCCGACCGGCGCGGCCAACCGGTCCTGCGGCGTTGGCGCGGGAGGCTGCCGTTCACGCGCGAACTTCTATATCTTCGGCGGCGGGGTCGTCGCCCCGGTCAGGTGCCGGCGGTCGGGCCCGGGGACGGCCGCGGTTCCGCTGCGGGCGCTATCGGCGCGGGACGCGGTCGCGCGGATTGGCTGCGGCCGACGGATGCTGGATCGGTGTGAACGGAGTAGACGGCGCATGCGCAACGTGACACTGGCCGCGACGCAGTTCGCGTGCACTTGGGACCGGGCTCGCAACATCGCGACCGCAGAGCGTCTGGTTCGGCAGGCAGCGGCGCAGGGCGCTCAGGTCGTCCTGGTGCAGGAGCTTTTCGAGACCCCGTACTTCTGCGCCGTCGAAAAGCGTGAGTTCTACGAACTGGCGATGCCGCTCGCGAATCAACCGGCGGTCGAGCACTTCCGGCGGCTGGCCGCGGAGTTACGTGTCGTCATACCCGTCTCGATCTACGAGCGTGCCGGTGAGGCCATGTTCAACAGCGTGGTCGTCGCGGACGCCGACGGGGCGATTGTCGGCCATTATCGCAAGAGCCATATCCCGCAATTTCCAGGCTACGAGGAGAAGTATTACTTCTCGCCCGGTGATACCGGATTCCAGCCGATCGCGACGGCGTACGGGATGATGGGAATCGCGATCTGCTGGGACCAGTGGTTCCCCGAGGCCGCACGCGCGCTCGTGCTGTCCGGAGCGGAATTCCTGCTCTACCCGACGGCGATCGGCAGCGAGCCGAGCGATCCCTCGCTTGACTCGATGGAGCACTGGCGCATGGTGATGCGCGGGCATGCGGCCGCCAACATGGTGCCGGTGGTGGCTTCGAATCGCATCGGAACGGAGTCCACCGATGGCGTCACCGTGACCTTCTACGGGTCCTCGTTCATCGCGGGACCGACCGGCGCGTTGGTGGCGGAGGCGGACCGTTCCAGCGAGTCCGTGCTGGTGGCGACCTTCGATCTGGACCGCTGCCGTAGCGACCGCACGACTTGGGGGACGTTTCGCGATCGTCGTCCCGACCTTTACGGCAGCCTGCTGACACTCGACGGTCGTACCGGCGTACCAGTCGCTCGCAGGTCCGGTTGACCGCGTCCCGGTACGCCGGCGTCCCGACGGCGCGCGACAGCCGTACATCGATGAACAGGCACGCGGGTCGAAAGTCCGTCGTCGTGGCGCCAATCGCTGCCCCAACGCCTATGCTCGACCGGAGGACGCCGCGCCGGTCCGGAGCGATCTGGAGGCCGCGACCGGGATCCGGATCACCCGCTCGGCCTCGGATACCAGCGACGAGTTGCGGCCATGCTGGATTCGCGACCCTGACTGAGAATGCGTGGCGGCAGTTCTAACGCGAGATCACCGCGATTGAGTGGCGCCCGCCGCACGCTCCACGCGGCGCGCATCCGCCGCTCGTGTCGGGCGTCGCCGCGATCGTCGTCGCCGCAAAGCCGCGCGCGGCGGCCCGGACCGCCGTCCCTTGGTCGGGCGTCGACCGGCCATCAGGGCTTCACGCCCGCTTCCTTCCATTCCTGCCAGAGCGCGTCGTCGGCCAGTAGGTGCTTCAGCTCAGGTTCGTGGTCGCGCAGGAACGCGAACCGCGTGGCGTACGCCTGGCGAAGCGGTGATTCGCGCTGGATCAGCAACGTGCTGTGGCGCAGGCAGCGAGCATCGAGTACCTGGCCGTGCGCTTCGCGGAACGGATTCAGCGACTCGTCGATGGCCGGAGGGGATTCCGACGGGATCCGACGTAACAACAGTCTGTGGAGCGCGTGGGCGCGGTCCAGGTCTGCGCGGAACTCGTCCCGCCAGTCGCCGTACGCGCCGGCCACCGGCTCGTGGCAGAGCCTGACGACCTGCGCGTTGAGACTCCCGAAGGCAAGGATATCGAGCAGCACTGCCCGGGCGCGCCGCACGAGTTCGAGATCCGGCGGCCGCTCCGGCCCGGAGTCGGCAGCGGCGATGGCCGCTGCCAGAGATCCGGCGGCTAGCATCAGTCGCAATCCGCGTGCGCGTGGCGGACGCTGGCCGGCCGTGTCGGGGGACCGCTCGGATGTGGTGGAGTGCGTCATCCGTCCAGACTCAGGATTGAAAGAGCCGTGCGCGCTCGGTCACGTGCTGGACGACGGAATCCAGGCCGGCACCGGTCTTCAGGTTCGTGAACACGAATGGCCGCCCCGGCCGCATTCGCTCAGCGTCGCGCTCCATCACTTCCAGCGAGGCGCCGACGTACGGCGCAAGGTCAGTCTTGTTTATGACCAGCAGGTCGGACCTCGTGATCCCGGGTCCGCCCTTGCGCGGAATCTTGTCACCCGCCGCGACGTCGATGACGTAGATCGTGAAGTCCGACAGCTCGGGGCTGAAAGTGGCGGCCAGATTGTCGCCACCGCTCTCAACGAAGACGATGTCCAGGTCCGGGAAGCGCCGCGTGAGGCGGTCGACGGCCTCGAGGTTGATCGAGGCGTCCTCGCGGATGGCCGTGTGGGGGCAGCCGCCGGTCTCGACGCCGAGGATACGTTCCGGAGCCAGCGCCTGGTGCCGGACCAGGAACTTCGCGTCCTCCTCCGTGTAGATGTCATTGGTGACGGCGGCGAGTTGCCAGCGCTCGCGCAGCGCCTGGCACAGCGCGAGCGTCAGCGCCGTCTTGCCCGAGCCCACGGGGCCGCCGATGCCGACGCGCAGCGGCCCGAGGCGCGAGCCGCTAGGAGCGGAAGAGTCGGGTGTACTGGGTTTCATGTTGCATCGATGCGAGTGAAAGCCCCGGCAGGAGGTTGCGGCACTCGTCCAGCTGGCGGACGCCTGCCGCGGCGGCGAGCGCCGGGATTCGCTCACCGAACCGGGACAGCAGCCGCTGGCCCGCCCGTTGCCCGAGTGGCACACACTTGATCGCGGCGAGGACTGCATTCTCCAGCCATGCCCACAGGTAGCCGGTGACGGCGTCCGGGACGGCGATTCGCCGGCTCGCGGCGGCGGCGGTCCAGGCCGTCGGATACGCCACGCCATCACCATCGCGCAGCCGCACGAGCAGTCGCCACGTCGGCGGCGGCAAGTCGTCCACATCTCGGAGCACGTCGAGCATCGAGCGCCCCATCTGCAGGGTCTCGGCGTGCAGTTCGCGCGACTCGCGGCTGGCGACGAAGAATTCATTGATGCGCGCCACATCGACCTCCCGGTCATCAGCCCAGGCGCGCATCAGCTCAGCGACCACCGTTGCATCGCACGCCGCCACGCCGTGCTCGAGCACGGTGCCGATCCACTCGCCGGCGCTGGCCTCGTCGCGGATGATGCCGGCGCCCACCGCCCATTCGAGGCCCTGTGAATAGCTGTACGAGCCCACGGGCAGGGCAGGGCTGACCAGCTGCAGCAGTGCGGGCAGCAGCGCCATGGTCAGCGCGCCCGGAACTCGTGGATCACGGGCGCGATCCGCGCAGTATCGCCGTCGTGCCGATGCGCCTCGCCGTAAGCGCCGTGCTCGGGCTCGAAGGGCGCGTCGAGGCGCTGCGGTTCGAGGCCGAGCCCGCGGAGCAGGCGTTCTATGACTGCGTCGGCGAGCACCCGCAGCGCGTGATTCCCAACCTCCACGGCGACGTGCCGGTTGCCGAGGTGATAGGCAGCCCGCGCCAGCAGCCGAGGATCGGATGACTCGACGTGCAGCAACGGCTCTGGCACCGCAACGACTTCGATGATGCGCCCGTCGGTCGTCACCAGCCGGTCGCCGTGCCGCAGCGGAGCGCCGCGCGGCAGGGCGATAGCCACCTCAGCGCCGCCGTCAAGGCGCGCGACCAGTCGGGACCGGCATCGCTCCGCGAAGCCGAGACGAACCCAGTCCGCCGCGGTCGCGCCGGGCTCGGCGCGCGCCTCGATCCGCAGGGGAGCGCTCGGCGTATCCATCGTCTCCTCAGAACAGGAAGTAACGCTGCGCCATCGGCAACTCGCGCGCCGGCTCGCATGTCAGCAGTTCGCCGTCGGCGCGCACCTCGTACGTCTCAGGGTCAACCTCCAGCACCGGCGTCCGGCCATTGTGGATCATGTCGTGCTTGCGTAGCGCGCGGGTGCCTCTGACCGCAACCAGCGGCTTGGCGAGCCCGAGCCGGCCGAGGGATGGCCCGTCGAGCGCTGCCTGCGACACGAACGTCACCGACGTCGAAATGGCCCTGCCCATGCCGGCGAACATCGGCCGGTAGTGCACCGGCTGCGGGGTTGGGATCGACGCGTTCGGGTCGCCCATCGGGGCCAGCGCGATCATGCCCCCCTTGATGACGAGGTTCGGCTTGACGCCGAAGAACACGGGTGACCACAAGACGAGGTCGGCGAGCTTGCCGGGTTCGATGGAGCCGACCAGGTGCGAAATGCCGTGGGTGATCGCGGGATTGACCGTGTACTTGGCGATGTATCGCTTGATGCGCGCGTTGTCGGCATTGGCCGGATCGCCGGCCAACGACCCGCGCTGGACCCGCATCTTGTGGGCCGTCTGCCAGGTGCGGAGCACGACTTCCCCCACGCGGCCCATCGCCTGCGAATCAGAGGACATCATCGAGAAGACGCCGAGGTCGTGCAGCACGTCCTCCGCCGCGATAGTTTCGCGGCGGATCCGCGACTCGGCGAAGGCCACGTCCTCCGCGATCGCCGGATCGAGGTGGTGGCAGACCATCAGCATGTCGAGGTGCTCGTCGACCGTATTCACCGTATACGGACGCGTAGGATTGGTCGAACTCGGCAGGATGTTCGGCCGGCCTGCAGCGCGAATGATGTCAGGTGCGTGGCCACCGCCCGCGCCTTCGGTGTGGAACGTGTGGATCGTCCGATCGCCGATCGCCGCGAGCGTCGTCTCCACGAAGCCGGATTCGTTCAGCGTGTCGGTGTGAATCGCGACCTGGATGTCGAACTCGTCGGCGACCCTCAGACAGGTGTCGATAGCCTGCGGCGTCGTTCCCCAGTCCTCGTGAAGCTTCAGTCCGGCGGCGCCTGCGCGCACCTGTTCGCGCAGCGGCTCGGCCTCACTCGCATTACCTTTGCCAAAGAAGCCCACGTTGACCGGTAGGGCCTCGGCGGCCTGCAGCATGCGCTGCAGGTGCCAAACGCCCGGTGTGCACGTCGTCGCTGCAGTGCCGGCGGCCGGGCCGGTACCACCACCGAGCAGCGTCGTGACGCCGGCCGCGAGCGCGTCGTCGACCTGCTGCGGGCAGATGAAGTGGATGTGAGAATCGATGGCTCCGGCCGTGAGCAGACGGCCCTCGCCGGCGATAATCTCGGTGCCGGCTCCAATCGGGATGTCCACGCCCGGCTGCACGTCGGGATTGCCGGCCTTGCCGATGCGCCAAATCCGGCCATCCTTGAGGCCGACGTCGGCCTTCACGATGCCCCAGTGGTCGACGATGACGGCGTTGGTGATCACGGTATCCGCCACCGATGCAGCTTGCAGCTGACTCTGGCCCATGCCGTCGCGGATCACCTTTCCGCCACCGAACTTCACCTCCTCACCCGGGATGCTCAGGTCGCGCTCCACCTCGATCCAGAGCTGCGTGTCCGCGAGGCGGATCCGGTCGCCCGTCGTAGGGCCGTACATCTCGGCGTAGGCGCGCCGGTCGATGCGCACGCTCATCGGACTGGCCCCTGGGTGAGGCCACGGAAGCCGAAGATGCGTCGGGCGCCATCGATCGCGACCAGCTGCACGGTGCGGCTCTGGCCGGGCTCGAAGCGGACGGCGGTGCCCGCCGGGATGTCTAGGCGGTAGCCGCGGGTCGCCGCCCGGTCGAAGCGCAGCGCCTCGTTGGTCTCGCAGAAGTGGTAGTGGGACCCGACCTGTATCGGGCGGTCGCCGGTGTTCTCGACGCGCAGCATGAGCGTGGCGCGGCCGGCATTGAGCTCGATGGTGCCGGGTCGGATGTCGATCTCACCTGGCTGCATGCTGTGCTCCTACACGATCGGTTGGTGCACGGTCACGAGCTTCGTGCCGTCGGGGAATGTTGCCTCGACCTGGATTTCCGGGATCATCTCCGGGACGCCGTCCATCACGTCGTCGCGCGCGAGCACCGTCTTGCCGAAGCTCATCAGCTCCGCGACGGTGCGACCGTCGCGTGCGCCCTCGAGAATCGCGGCGCTGATCAGCGCCACTGCCTCGGGGTAGTTCAGGCGCAAGCCGCGCGCGCGCCGACGCTCGGCGACCAGGGCCGCGGTGAATAGCAGCAACTTGTCCTTCTCGCGCGGTGTCAGCTCCATCGCCCGTTCCTCGCTCAGACCGACCAGATCCGCGGTGCCACGGCCGTAGCAGCGGCGTACGTGGGCCTCAGCTCCGACCACAGCGCCGTGAACCACGCGAATGCGGCCTCGGTGGATCGGCCGAGATAGCGTGCCAGAAGGAGCTCCGGCAGCTGCGTCAATGCAGCCCTGCCTTGGTCCGGGCCCGGCAGTGCGCGACAGCGCTCGATGAGCGTAGGCGCTGGCTGTCGGCCCGCCGCCCAGAACGTGCCGAACACAGGCTGGCCATCGAGTCCGGCGGCGCTCTCGAGCAGCGGCGACGCTCCACCGAGCAAGCCGCGCTCCAGCCAGCGCAAGTGCCCGCCGCAACGAACCTGCACGCTGAGATCCAGCTCACCGCTCCCATAGGATTCTCCGGCGGCGATCCTGCCGAGGCACCAGCAGTCCCAACCGATCGTTGCCGCGCCCGGTGCGAGGTCCACGTCCAGTCGCGAGCGCACGCGCGCTCCGTTGAACACAATCGCCTCCCGCGGCAGATACTCGACCACGGCTCCCGGTCCAACCGCGATCCGCGCCTCGGACGTGGCGTCGCGCCCGTTAGACCGGTACCAGCGGGTTGCCCCCGGCGTCGTCAACAGCACGCGGGCGCCCGCATGCGCGTCGACGACCAGATCCAGTGTATCGCCGCCCGCGATTCCGGCGGGCGGGTGCAGCAAGATCGCGTGGCAAGGACCGTCCGGTTCCGGGTGCAGGATCTTCTGCACCAGCATCGGGCCCGCGTGCCGCTCGTGCACCAGAACGGTGCGCCGGCCCCGCACCGCGAACCCGAGCTCGAGCGATGCCGGCCATCCAGGCGGCGCGGTCGCTGCCGCCGGGACGCCACTGGACATGCTGGGCCTCGGTACGTCCATCTGCTCGTGTCGAGCTTCCGGGTTCGGATCCGGAGAGTATGCCGCGCACCGGGCGCAGTGTGCTGCGTTGGGCCTCCGTGAAGCGGCGCTTCAGGCCTGTTCGAATCCAGTCAATACGTTGACGACGTTGACGCCGACCTCGGCGACTGCATAGCCGCCTTCGAGCACGAACAGGGTCGGCACTGCGCAGCCGGCAATCAGCGCGCCGTAGCTTGAGAAGTCGTCGGACTGAAGCCGAAAGAAGCTGATTGGATCATTCGCGAAAGTGTCGACGCCTAGGGACACGACCAGCGCATCCGCACCGAATGAGCGAATGGCGGCGAGTCCGGTGACGAGGGCTGCACGCCAGCCGTCGAAGCCGGTGGCCCGGGGCAGCGGCAGGTTCAGATTGAAGCCTTCGCCGACGCCCTGGCCCGTCTCGTCGGCGTAACCCGAGAAGTACGGGAAGGCCTCAGCCGGGTCGCCGTGCAGGGAGACGAACAATACGTCACCGCGGTCATAGAAGATGTCCTGGGTTCCATTGCCGTGGTGGAAGTCGACGTCCAGGACGGCCACCCGCGCGGCGCCCTGGTCGCGAAGGTACTGCGCAGCGATCGCCGCATTGTTGAGGAAGCAGTACCCGCCGTAGAGGTCCCGTGCGGCATGGTGCCCCGGAGGACGACACAGTCCGAAGGCGCTACGTGCGCCGCGTAGCAGCTGGTCCGCCGCAGTGAGCGCGACGTCCGCAGCGGCACGGGCTGCCTCCCAGGTGCCGGGTGTGATCGATGTTTCGCCGGCCATGGCGTAGTAACCGAGCTTGCCGGTGACGCTCGTCGGGCGCCGCTGCACCATGCGCCGCGCCGGCCAGCAATCAGGGATGGCCTCGCCGCGATTTCCGGCCTCCGCCCAGTCGCGCGCGGCGGTAGAAAGGAATTCCAGGAAATCCGCATCGTGCACGCGCAGCACCGGATCGAGGCCGAAGGAGCGAGGGCCGATGACCTCGCCCAACCCGACTTCGCGCACGCGGGACAGCACGTAGGCCGCGCGTTCCGGGCACTCGTGCGGCGGAACGAGCAGCCCGCCGTGGAGCTCGGTCTTTGCAGCGCGCAGAAGATGTGTATCCGTGTAGACCGTGATCATGGCCGGCCATGCCCCTGGCGAGTGTCGACGAGCCGAGTGCCTTCGGCGATGGGCAGTCTAGCACCGGTGCCCGTGGTCACCGGATGGCAGGCGGTGCTAGCGATAGCTCGCGGTCAGCAGCAGGTAGGCCACCCGGCCGGGATCGGGCTCGAAGAACCGCCCGTTGGACTCGTTGACGATCACCGAGTCGACGTAGCGGCGCCCGAACACGTTGTCGATCCTCAGCGTCTCGCTGACCGTCCACGAGCTCCCGGCCTGGGTGAAGCCGGCGCGCGCGCTGGTCGTCCAGAATGCGCCAGCCGCGTCGCTATTGCGGTCGTCCACGTAGATCTTGGCGCGGCCGACGGTTTCGGCGGCCGCCACGAACCCGAGGCGCGGTGCGCGCCAGCTAAGGCCCGCATACAGCGCGTTCGCCGGCACCGCGGGCAGGCGGTTGCCGGCAGGAACCACCACCGGGACGCACGGAATGCCCGTACACGACGTATAGGGCGCGGCCGTGACCGCCCGCATGTAGGTGTAGGCCACGTGCACCTCGAGACCAGCGGACAGGCGTCCGTCGAGCGCGACCTCCGCGCCGCGCCGCTCGGTCTGATCGATGTTCTCGAAAACCTGCCGACCGCCGGCGTTCTGCTGCACGGCGAGCTCGTGCCGCGTGGAGATATAGAACGCCGCTGCATTCACGGTCAGCCTGGACGCGGCCAGCTTGAGCCCGGCCTCGTAGTTGTCGCTGGTCGCGGGGCGAAGCGCGGTGTTCAGTCCCGGCAGCGAACCGTCCGTCGAACGATAGGCGAGGTCGTTCAGCGTCGGCGTCTCGAAACCACGGCCATAGGAACCGTAGGCGTTGAGATACGGCGTCATTCGCAGCGTGACACCCGCGACCGGGTTGGTCGCGGTATAGCGGATGTTCGTGGGCGGGCTCACGCCGGTCTTGTCCCGCGAGCTCACGTCGATGTCGCTGTGGCGTAGCCCCGCGATCAGGTGCCAGCGCGCACCGGGGTCGTACTCCGCCTGGGCGTATTCGTCGACGCCACCGACCCGGTTGCGCTCATCGCGGCGCAGCGCACCGATCACTCCGAGTTGCGTGCCGTCATAATTGAGGAACCCGTGCCGGATCTCGTCGAGTCCCTCGTAGGTCGCGCCGAGCGTGAGTACGAACGGGTGGTCACCGATCTGCCGTCGATCCGCCAGGTGCACATCGGCGCCGTGGTATTCGCGGCCAAGATCAATGACGCCGCCCGGATGCAACGGGTTGGCTTCCACGGTGCGCAGGATCGCTTGGAACTGCGTCGTCAATCGGCGTCCGGCATATACCGTCGCCGTGACCTCGTCCGTGGCACTCAGCGTGGTCGCGAGCGTCGCGCCCGCCTGCTCCTGCTCGAGTTGCTTGCGGGTGTTGTACAGCAGTGCGTTCGTGCCGGCCTGCTCGGGGTTGGCGGCGGCCTGGCTGCGCGTCAGGCCCAGCGGATCCTGAACTTCCGGGGTCTCGATCGCGTTGCCGATCAGCGTCAGCGTGGTGTTCTCGCCCCACGCCAAGCGCAGCTTGGCATTCGCGGTGTTGCGCTCGGCCCGGCTGTGGTCACGGTAGCCACTCGTCTCGAAATGCGCCGCATCGGCGACGAAGCCGGAGCTGGAGTCTCCGCCAGACACCAGCAGCGCCAGTCGCTGCGTGCCGAGACTGCCTACCGACGCGCTGGCCGTGCCGGCGATCCCGACGACGGGGTCGGCGGTGAAGATCGAGATGACGCCACCGGACGAATTGCCATACAGGGCCGAGAATGGACCGCGAACGACCTCGATCCGGTCGGCCGACCCTAGATCAAAGTGCGAGAACTGGCCTTGCCCGTCCGGCATCGTGGCCGGTATGCCGTCGGCGTAGAGGCGCACGCCACGGACGCCGAAGCTGGATCGCGCCCCGAAGCCGCGTATGGAGATCTGCAGGTCCTGCGCGTAGTTCTGGCGATTCTCGATGGATACACCCGGCACCGCCGCCAGGGACTCCGACAGATTCACGCCCAGCTGGCCGTCGCGGATGGCGCGTCCGTCCACACGATCCACCGAGACCGGCACATCGAAGCGGCGTTCACGGTTCCGGGTGGCACTGACCACGACGTCCTCGACCGAAGTCGCGCCGGCGGTTGACGGGGCCTCTGCGCCGGCGGTCCCAGACAATGCAAGCAGGGTGGCGGCCGATAGGGCGGGCACAACCACGAACAACCCGCGCCGGCTGATTCGCACTACGTGGCTCTGCCGCATGGTCCCCTGTGCGCCCGGCGCTGGAGTGGTCATTCTAGCGCGACAAGGATGCCACGCCGCGGCGCGATCATACGCGCGCTACCCGTCCCTAGAACGCACTGCGCTGGACGGGCGCGCGGTAGCGAGGCGACGAACGCGTTAGCGGCACGCCGCGTGGGCGGGTCGCCTCGCGGGTGGGCGGCCGCCAGTCGCCGGTTATCGGGACGCAAGACGTCTGCCCCGTGGCAATCCTCCCGCCGAGCGCCGGGCTGATAGGTGACGTCGCGGGCGACGTTCGACGGGGCCCTACGTCGGCGCCAATGATTTACGTCGCTCGGCTTCGCGGCCGCGACGCCGGCAAGCCGAGCGTTTGTAGGAAAACCGGTACGTGTGAGTCGAGGACTTGCTGTGACCGCTGAGCCCGACGCCGATGCCTCAGGTGGCACGAGGATGACGCGACTCGCCCAATCGCGCGCCGTGGGTCGGCGCGAGGCCCGGTGCTGCGAGCGGGCCGATCCTGCACGGCCCCCGGTGCACGCATTGCGCCTCAGGCAGAAGCCGGGAACGTCGGCCAGCGCTCCGTGATCCGACTGCCCTCGTATACGGCGAGATCTCCGAACTGCAGGAACAGGGACTCAGACTGTGTGGGGCGGAAGAAGACATAGTCGTCTGCCGCGAGTGCGACGGACCGCGACCCGTTGAGCATCTCCTGGTTGCTGGAGCGGCCGAAAAGCGGATTGAACTCCAGGCCGGGCGGGGACTCGGGTACGGCCAGCCAGTGGCCGCCGTGGATGAAGAAGGCACGCTCCGAGTTCGCATCCAGGAAGGTCATCACGCCGCCCAGTGCTTCGAGGCCCGGGATCTGGGTTCGCGGCATCTCCTTGAGCACGGGCGTGGCGATGAAGGCGGCAGGTACATGGTGTTCCAACGTGCCGATATCAAAGTCGTGCGGCTTGACGAAAGCAGAGCCGACCGCCACTTCCGTCGCGACCGGATCGCGTACGTGTAGGGCGTAGGTCGGGCTGCCGGCCGTGTTAAACGTCAGCTGGCTGACGTCGGACCCAAAGCGCGCCCGGACGATCTCCACCGCTGCCGTGTAGCGACGGACGACGTCGTCGTAGGCACGTGACGGGCTCAGCGCCCGCGGCACGTGCGGGTCGTAGCCCATCAATCCCGCAAACTGCAGGTCTGCCGACCCCTTAATCAGGTCCAGTGCGGCGGCGAGTTCGTCATTCCCGTGGAATCCGCCCCGATGCAGGCCGACGTCGATCTCGACATTGACGCGCATCCGCCGCCCGGATTCACGCGCAATGGCGGCGTACTGGCGGATGCGGTCCGCGGTGTCTACCAGCCATTGCGGCCCTGGTTCGGCACCTGCGACGGACGCGAGCTGCCGCTGGACGTCGGCAACCTCCAGTGCCGACAGCGGCTTGCCGAGCAGCAGGTCCGACTCCGGGCGCCAGCGCACCATCTCAAGGATCATCGGTCCGTTGAAGACCATGAACCGGTTGGTTCCGATCCGGTTCGCGATTTCCTCGAGCAGCGATCGGGCAGGCAGGGACTTCACGACGACGCGGGTCGTCAGCTTCGATCCGGCCAACGTCCGGCGCAGCGCGTCAACATTTGCCTGCAGACGAGCGCGATCGATGACCAGCGTCGGCCGCGCAATGCCCGCCTCCCGCAACGCCCGTGACAAAGCAAGGAAGTAGTCGGAGTGACGTCCGCCACGGTCGCCGCGGCGCACCGCAGCCACCGCGGTGACCGTAGCCACCGCTGCGGCGCCCGCTAGCAGGCGCCGGCGGGACCAGCGTCGTGGCCGCTCCTCGTCCCTAGCCATGAGCGAAGATGCGCGTCAGGTGGTCGTTGAGCAGGCGCCCGTCCGGATCAAGTGCGGCCCGCAGTTCGCCGGCCTCGCGAAAGCGGGGATAGAGCGCCGCGAAGTCGCGTCCGTCGAGCGAGTGCAACTTGCCCCAGTGAGGCCGGCCACCGTGGCGGCGCAGCACGGGCTCCACGGCCGCGAACAGACGCTGGTAGTCATCCTTGTAGTAGGCGTGTACTGCAATCGATCCCGAATCGCGGCCGTAGAACGGCGATAGCCACGCGTCATCGGCGGCGATCGTGCGTATCTCGAGCGGGAAGAATACGTCCGGGTGCCCGCGCTCGATCACGCGCATCACTTCGCGCATCGCCGCCATCTGGGTCTCACGGGGCAGGTGGAACTCCAGCTCGTTGAACCGCACCGGGCGTTCGTTCGAAAGCAGCTTCCAGCTGTCGTCGACCGACTCCTCCGGCGGCAGGTCGGCCATGAGTGCTGCGGTGACGCGGCGCCGCAGCCACGGAACCGGGCCGAGCAGATCGCGCAGCCGCTTCAGGCTCATCAGCGTATCCGCGTCCTGATCCACGCCGCGAGGCTGAAGCGGCGCCTGGGTCGGGTTGGTCGTGATGACCGCTGCGAGTCCAGTGAAGGGAAACGCGAAGAACTCGACCTTGTCATGCGCAGCCTGCAGCTCGGGCCACGCGGCCGCGACCTCCTCGAGCGGCTGCACATACACGCGTTTGCGTACCCGCGTCAGCGCGCGATTGCGCAGCGTGACCCGGGTGATGACGCCGAATGCACCGAGCCCAACGCGGGCCGCAGCGAACACGTCCGCGTGGCTCGTCGGGCTGCAGTCGAGCACGTCGCCGCGCGCGGTCACCAGGCGGAA
>JAFEDP010000019.1 GCA_018241545.1 Pseudomonadota bacterium | reverse complement strand
CGCCCGCCGAAGGACAGCAGCTCACCGGAGGCCGCGAGCAGCCGCGCCCCGAGCACGAAGTCGCGCACGCCGCCGGTGCTGGCGCGCCCGGGGCCGGCCAGCCCGGCGGCCACGGCGCCGCCGACGGTCGGGTGGCCGCCGAAGGCCGGCGGCTCGAAGGCCAGCCACTGGCCGCGCGCGGCGAGCTCGGCCTCGAGCTCGGCGAGCGGCGTGCCGGCGCGCACCGTGACGACGAGTTCGCTCGGCTGGTAGTCCACGAGGCCGGCGAGCGGGCGCGTGTCGAGCAGCTCGCCGGCGAGCGACTCGCCGAGGAAGTCCTTGCTGCCGCCGCCGCGGATGCGCAGCGCGCGCCCGGACGCGGCGGCGGCGAGCACCTGCGAGCGGATCGCGTGGAGCGCGGCGTCCATGCTAGAAGCGCGGCAGGTCCGCGTGCGGCAGGCGCCCGCCGTGCACGTGCAGGCGGCCGTACTCCGCGCAGCGGTGCAGCGTCGGGATCAGCTTGCCCGGGTTCAGCAGGCCCGCCGGGTCGAAGGCGTGCTTGACCGCGCAGAACGCGGCCCGCTCGGCGTCGCTGAACTGCACGCACATCGAGTTGATCTTCTCGACGCCGACGCCGTGCTCGCCGGTGATGGTCCCGCCGAGCTCGACGCACAGCTCCACGATCGCGGCCCCGAAGCGCTCGGCGCGCTCCCACTCGCCCGGCACGTTGGCGTCATAGAGGATCAACGGGTGCAGGTTGCCGTCGCCGGCGTGGAACACGTTCATGCACCGCAGCCCGAACTCGCGCTCGAAGCCGGCGATCGCCTCGAGCACCCGGCCGAGGTGGCGGCGCGGGATCGTGCCGTCCATGCAGTAGTAGTCGGGCGACACGCGCCCGGCGGCCGGGAACGCGTTCTTGCGCCCCGACCAGAAACGCAGCCGCTCGGCCTCGCTGCGCGACACGGCGCAGGCGGTCGCGCCGGCGCCGCGCAGCAGCTGCTCGAGCTGCGTGATCTCCGCCTCGACCTCGGCGGCGGTGCCGTCGGACTCGGCCAGCAGGATCGCCGCGGCGTCGAGGTCGTAGCCGGCCTGCACGAACGGCTCCACGGCCGCGGTCGCGCGACGGTCCATCATCTCGAGTCCGGCCGGGATGATCCCGGCCGCGATGATGGCCGCGACCGCCTCACCGGCGCGGCCGACGTCATCGAAGGACGCCATCACGACCCGCGCCACCGCCGGGCGCGGCAGCAGCTTGACGGTGACCTCCGTGACCACCGCCAGCAGGCCCTCCGAGCCGATCGCGAGCGCCAGCAGGTCGAGGCCCGGTGCATCGAGCGCGAGACTGCCGAACTCCAGCGGCTCGCCCGCGACCGAGAGCGCGCGCACCCTGAGCACGTTGTGCAGCGTGAGCCCGTACTTGAGGCAGTGCACGCCGCCGGCGTTCTCGGCGACGTTGCCGCCGATCGTGCACGCCACCTGCGAGGACGGGTCCGGCGCGTAGTAGAGCCCGTGCGGCGCGGCGGCCTCGGAGATCGCGAGGTTGCGCACGCCCGGCTCGACGCGCGCGAGGCCCGCGCGCGGGTCGAGCTCGAGGATGCGGTTCATCCGCGCGAGCGAGAGCACCACGCCCGCCGCGTGCGGCATCGCACCCCCGGAGAGGCCCGTGCCCGCGCCGCGCGCCACCACCGGCACCCCGAGGCCGTGGCACACGCGCAGCACCGCCGCCGCCTCGGCCTCGCTGGCCGGCAGCGCCACCGCGAGCGGCAGCGCCCGGAACGCCGCGAGCCCGTCGCACTCGTAGGCGCGCCGCTCGGCGAGTTCGGTGACGAGCGCGCACCCCGGCACGGCGGCCGCGAGCGCGGCGACGACCTCGCGGCGGCGCGCCTCGCCGGGGTCGGCGAGGCAGTCGCTCAGGCGCTGGCTATCCGGCGACGCCGCGGCCGGCGCGCTCATGGCCGCCGGCGCGGGCCGCCGTGGAGGCCCCGTGTGCGCTGCCCCGGCATAGGGAGGTCCTGCGTGGCTCTTGGGACGCGCGCCGACGCGCATGGCGCCGCCGCACTGCAACAGCGTAGTCCGTTGCGCCCGGCCGGTCTACCGCCGGCGACCGGGCGGCCGCGGTGCAGCATGCATTGGCAGCCGCGGATCCACTAATCTGCGCCGGCTGCCGCCCGCGGGCGGCGCCGAGGCCGGCCCCGAGGACCGGGGCCGGGCGAGACTACAGGTGGCCGGGGCTGGGCAGGCCCGGATCAGGCACCCCGCCGCGCGGCGCGCGGCGCGGACCACCGGCACGCAGGGGGGATTTCATGTACCAGCAGACCTACGACCCGATGGGCAGCGCGGTGCTTTCGACGCTCGTGGCGGCCATTCCGATCCTCACGCTCCTGTACTTCATCGCGTTGCACCCGCATCGCGACGCGCAGGGCGTGCGCCACCTCGGCATCGCGGCACCGTACGCCGCCTTCTACGGGGTCATCGCCGCGTTCCTGGTCTCGTGCCTGGCGTTCCACATGCCGCTGCCCGCGGCGGTCTCCGCCTTCGGGCTCGGCACGCTGTCGGGCTTCCTCGGCATCATCTGGATCGTGCTCGCGGCGATGTTCCTGTACACGATGACGCTGGTGTCGGGGAAGTTCGAGATCGTCAAGGAATCGATCGTCCACATCTCCTTCGACCGCCGCCTGCAGTGCGTGCTGATCGCCTTCTCCTTCGGCGCGATCATCGAGGGCACGTCGGGCTTCGGCACGCCCGTGGCGATCGCGGGCGCCGTGATGGTCGGGCTCGGCTTCAGGCCGTTCCAGTCCGCGGTGCTCAACCTGCTCGCCAACACCGCGCCGGTCGCCTGGGGCGCGATCGGCACGCCGATCGTGACGCTGGCTGCGGTCAGCGGCCTCGACCAGCTCACGCTCTCGTCGATGGCCGGGCACCAGCTCCCCTGGGTCTCGATCCTGGTGCCGTTCTGGCTGGTCGCGACCTTCGTCAAGATGGAGGGCGGGACCTGGAAGGAGGCCTTCGAGGTCTGGCCCGCGGCGCTGTGCGCCGGCCTGTCGTTCGCGCTGATGCAGTACTTCGCCTCCGGCACGAACGAGCTGCACCTCATGACCGACGTGGTGTCGGGTGTGTTCTCGGTGATCTGCACGGCCCTCTTCCTGCGCTTCGTGTGGCATCCGAAGACCCGCTTCCTGCTGCGGTCCGAGCGCGAGGAACTCGCGCGCGTGGGCAAGAGCGCCGCCGAGGTCGCCGCCGCCAGCGAGTGGAAGTACAAGTACACGGTCAAGGAGACGATCCACGCCTGGCTGCCGTGGGTGATCCTGATCCTGTGCTGCGCGCTGTGGGGCTGGCCGGCGTTCAAGAAGTACATGAACGAGCTGTTCTCCGGCATCCAGTTCACGACGACGCTGCTCGGCTCGAAGTTCGCAGGCAGCCTGTCGCTGCCGGCCTGGGACATGCCGGCGCTGCACAACCTCGTGCAGCGGATGCCGCCGGTGGCGGCGATCGGTGCCAAGCCCGAGGCGGCGCGCTTCACGATCAACTGGCTGTCGGCGGCCGGCACCGGGGTGTTCGTGGCGGCGCTGCTCTCCGGGCTCGTGCTCGGCCTGACCGGGCAGCAGTGGCGCGCCGCGTTCGGCCAGACGATGCACCGCATGAAGGTGCCGGTGCTGGTCATCGGCCAGGTGCTCGGCCTCGGCTTCCTGACCCGATACTCCGGCACCGACGCCGTGCTCGGCCTCGCGTTCACGGGCGCGGGGCCCCTGTACCCGTTCTTCGCGGCATACCTCGGCTGGCTCGGCGTGTTCCTGACCGGATCCGACACGGCCTCGAACGCACTGTTCGGCAGCCTGCAGCGCATCACGGCGCAGCAACTCAGCCTCAACCCGGTGCTGATCGTCGCCACCAACTCCACCGGCGGCGTCATGGGCAAGATGATCGACGCGCAGTCGATCATGGTGGCGTGCGCCGCGTGCTACGACCGTCCCGAGGAGCGCACGCGCGCGCTCGGGCCGATCTTCCGCACAGTGTTCTGGCACTCGATCGCCGGTGCCGCGGTGATCGGCGTGATCGCGCTGCTGCAGGCGTACGTGTTCCCGGGCGCGATCCCGGTGCTGCCGCTGCCGAAGTAGCGCCGCGCATATTGCGCTGCAAGAGGCGCGCTGCACTGGACGGGCGCGCCCCGCCCCCGGCGCGCGCGCCGGGTTATGCTGGCGACGAACGGGCTCGGGAGCATCAGGGCCGCGCCGCGCAAGCGGCCGCCGCCGACGGGGCATGCCGGACGACATCATCCTCGAGACGCGGGGGCTGACGAAGGAGTTCAAGGGCTTCGTCGCGGTCAGCGACGTCGACCTCGTGGTGCGACGCGGCCAGATCCACGCGCTGATCGGCCCGAACGGCGCCGGCAAGACGACGTTCTTTAACCTCCTGACCAAGTTCCTGGCGCCGACCCGCGGGCGCATCCTGTACGCCGGCGCCGACATCACCGACCTCAAGCCCGCCGCGGTCGCGCGTCGCGGTCTCGTGCGCTCGTTCCAGATGTCGGCGGTGTTCCCGCACCTGACGGTGATCGAGAACGTCCGCGTCGGGCTGCAGCGACGCGTCGGCACGAGCTTCCACTTCTGGCGGCCAGCCGCGAGCCTCGCGGTGCTCGACACCCGCGCGCACGAGCTCCTCGAGGCGGTCGGCCTCGCGCCGTACGCGCGCATGGTGGCGGTCGAGCTGCCCTACGGGCGCAAGCGCGCGCTCGAGATCGCCACCACGCTCGCCGCCGATCCGGCGCTGCTGCTGCTCGACGAGCCGACCCAGGGCATGGGCCACGAGGACGTCGACCGCGTGGCGGAGCTCATCCGGATCGCGGCCCGCGAGCGCACGGTGCTGATGGTCGAGCACAACATGAACGTCGTGGCGCGCATCGCCGACACGATCACCGTGCTGCAGCGCGGCCAGGTGATCGCGGCCGGATCGTACGCCGAGGTCGCGCGCAACCCGCAGGTGGTCGAGGCCTACATGGGTTCGAGCACGGCGGCGCTCGGCGGGGCGCCGGCGTGAGCGACGAGTTCCTGCGGGTCACGAACCTGCACGCCTTCTACGGCGAGTCGCACATCCTGCACGGGGTCGACTTCACCGTGAACCGCGGCGAGGTGGTGACGCTGCTCGGGCGCAACGGCGCCGGCCGCACCACGACGCTGCGGGCGATCCTCGGGCTGGTCGGCAGCCGCTCGGGCTCGGTGATGGTCAACGGCCGCGAGGCGATCGCGCTGGCGCCGCACCGCGTCGCCCGGCTCGGCGTCGGCTACTGCCCCGAGGAGCGCGGCATCTACGCGAGCCTGTCGACCGAGGAGAACCTGCTGCTGCCGCCGCTGGTCGGCTCCGGCGGGCTGACGCTCGAGGAGGTCTACGCGATGTTCCCGAACCTCGCCGAGCGGCGCGCGACGCAGGGCACGCGGCTCTCGGGCGGCGAGCAGCAGATGCTCGCCGTGGCACGCATCCTGCGCACCGGCGCGCGCCTGCTGCTGCTCGACGAGATCTCCGAGGGCCTCGCCCCGGTCATCGTGCAGGCGCTGGCACGCACGATCGTGTCGCTGCGCGAGCGCGGCTACACGATCGTGATGGTGGAGCAGAACTTCCGCTTCGCCGCGCCGCTCGCCGACCGCTTCTACGTGATGGAACGGGGCCGGATCGTCGCGGGCTTCCCCGCGGCCGAGCTCGGCGCCAAGATGGGACTGCTGCACGAACTCCTCGGCGTCTGACGCCGGCCAGCCACTCGGGGGACGACCATGAAGCTCAGGGCATTGATCACCGGACTCGCCGCGGCCTGCGCGCTGGCGCCGACCGCACGCGCCGCCGACGTCGTGATCGGCGACATCGACGACCTCTCCGGCCTCTACTCCGACGTCAGCGGCCCGGGCGCCACCGAGGCGATGAAGATGGCGATCGCCGACTTCGGCGGCACCGTGCTGGGCCGGCGGATCGTCACGCTGGTCGCCGACCACCAGAACAAGCCCGACATCGGCGCCTCGAAGTTCCGCGAGTGGGCCGATCAGAACGGCCTCAACATGCTGATCGGCGGATCCAACACCGGCGTCAACATCGCGATGGCCAAGGTGGCCGCGGCCAAGAAGGTGCCCTTCTTCCCGGTCGGCCCCGGCGGCGCGTCGCTGACCAACGAGGACTGCACCGCCTACACGGTGCACTACGCCTACGACACCACGGCGCTCGCCAACGGCACGGCGACCACCATCGTCAAGGGCGGCGGCAAGACCTGGTTCTTCCTGACCGCGGACTACGCCTTCGGCTCGCAGCTGCAGAATGCCGCCGCCAAGGTGGTCGAGGCCAACGGCGGCAAGGTGCTGGGCGCGGTGCGCGTGCCGCTGTCGGCCTCCGACTTCTCCTCGTTCCTGCTGCAGGCGCAGGGCTCGGGCGCGCAGGTCATCGGGCTCGCCAACGCCGGCGAGGACTTCGTGAACTCCATGAAGGCCGCCAACGAGTTCGGCATCACGAAGTCGATGAAGCCGGCGGCGCTGCTGGCGTTCCTGACCAACATCCACAGCCTCGGCCTCGAGACCGCGCAGGGCCTGTACCTGACCACCGGCTGGTACTGGGACCTCAACGACCAGACCCGCGCCTTCGCCAAGCGCTACTTCGACAAGATGAAGAAGATGCCGACGATGGACCACGCCGGCTACTACTCGGCGACGCTGACGTACCTCAAGGCGGTCAAGGCCGCCGGCACCACCGACTCCGACAAGGTCATGGCCGAGCTCAAGCGCATGAAGATCAGCGACCTGTTCACGCCGAACGGCTACGTGCGCCGCGACGGCGTCATGGTCCACGACATGTACGTGATGCAGGTGAAGTCGCCCAAGGAGTCGCGCTACGCGTGGGACTACTACAAGGT
Source organism: Pseudomonadota bacterium (assembly GCA_018241545.1). Lineage (GTDB taxonomy): Bacteria > Pseudomonadota > Gammaproteobacteria > Steroidobacterales > Steroidobacteraceae > CAIKZZ01. Next base: position 10,842 of record JAFEDP010000019.1, on the reverse strand, counting down.
CGTGCGCGTGATGCCGGGCGAGGAGGCCTTCGGGCCGGTCACCGGGCTGTGCCCGCTGGCCCCGAAGTAGCGCGCCGCCTCGCGCCCGGCCCGTGACCACGATTTTCGGCTACCCGCTCGTGGTGGTGCTCGGCCAGCTCGTGCTCGGGCTGGTCAATGGCTCCTTCTACGCGCTGCTGAGCCTCGGGCTCGCGGTCATCTTCGGCCTGATGCGGGTCGTCAACTTCGCGCACGGCGCCTTCTACGCCCTCGGCGCCTACGCGGCGCTGGTCGGGCTCAACGTGCTCGGCGTCGGCTACTGGCCGGCCCTGCTGCTGGCCCCGCTCGTGGTCGGCGCTCTCGGCGTCGTCGCCGAGCGGCTGCTGCTGCGGCGCCTGCACGGGCTCGACCCGCTGTACGGGCTGCTGCTGACCTTCGGGCTCGCGCTCGCGATCGAGGGCACGCTGCACCAGGTGTTCGGCTCCTCCGGCGAGTCGTACCCGGTGCCAGAGGCGCTGCGGGGAGTCTTCAACCTCGGCTTCATGATCCTGCCGCGCTACCGCGCCTGGGTGATCGTGGTGTCGCTGGTCGTGTGCTTCGGCACCTGGTTCGTGATCGAGCGCACGCGCCTCGGCGCGACGCTGCGGGCCGCGACCGAGAACGCGCCGCTGCTGCAGGCCTTCGGCGTCAACGTGCCGGTGCTGGTGGCGGCCACCTACGGCGGCGGCGTCGCGCTCGCGGCCTTCGCCGGCGTGCTGTCGGCGCCGGTGATCCTGGTCAGCTCGCAGATGGGCAGCGCACTCGTGATCGTCGTGTTCGCGGTCGTCGTGATCGGCGGCATGGGGTCGATCCTCGGCGCCGTCGTCAGCGGGCTCCTGCTCGGGCTGGTCGAGGGCTTCACCAAGGTGATCTACCCGGAGGCTTCCAACATCGTCGTGTTCGTGATCATGGCGCTGGTGCTGATCGTGAGGCCGCACGGCCTGTTTGGGCGGGAGTAGCGATGCGCCCCGCCACGATCGGCTACGGCCTCGCGCTCGCCGCCGCGCTCGCGGTGCCGGCGGTCGGCGTGTACCCGGTGTTCATGATGAAGCTGCTGTGCTTCGCGATGTTCGCCTGCGCCTTCAACCTGCTGCTCGGCTTCACCGGCATGCTGTCGTTCGGCCACGCCGCGTTCTTCGGCGCCGCCGCCTACGCGACCGGCTGGCTCGCGACCGCGCGCGGCTGGGGCACGCTGCCGGCGCTGGGCGCGGGCGTCGTGGTCGCCGCGACGCTCGGGACCGCGGTAGGCGCACTCGCGATCCGCCGCCGCGGCATCTACTTCGCGATGATCACGATGGCGCTCGCGCAGCTCGTCTACTTCGTGTGCCTCGAGGCGCCGTTCACCGGCGGCGAGAACGGCCTGCAGGGCGTGCCGCGCGGCAGCCTCGCCGGCCTCGTGCCGCTGCGCTCGGACGTCGCGATGTACTACGTGGTACTGGGCGCGTTCGTGGGCATGTACCTGCTGATCCGGCGCATCGTGCACTCGCCGTTCGGCCAGGTGCTGAAGGCGATCCGCGAGAACGAGGCGCGCGCCGTGTCGCTCGGCTACGAGATCGATCGCTACAAGCTGCTCGCCTTCGTGCTGTCGGCGACGCTGTCGGGATTCGCCGGGGCCTTGAAGGCGGTCGTGCTCGGCTTCGTGACGCTGTCGGACGTGCTGCAGGCGAATTCCGGCGAAGTGATCCTGATGACGCTGCTCGGCGGCACCGGCACCTTCCTCGGCCCCGCGGTCGGCGCGGGCCTGGTCGTCACGCTTCAGGAATACCTCTCGGACCTCGTCGGCGGCTGGGTGACGGTGATCATCGGCGCGGTGTTCGTGGCCTGCGTGCTGCTGTTCCGCCGCGGCATCGTCGGCGAGCTGCTGGCGCTGCGCGCCCGCCGCTGAGCGGATCGCCCCGCCTCAGTGGCCGCCGCCGACGTGGCCGGCGCGGCCGTGCCAGTGCTTGCCGCGCAGCGCCACGAACGACGGCGTCGGTCCGCCGAGGAACTCGGCCTGTCCCCCGCCTCCGGCGCCGCCGAACAGCGCGCTCGCGAATCCCACGTTGAGCACGGCGCCGGCCGGCACCCGCACGACACTCGTGTGCGTGAAGGCGCCCGGCAGTGAGCGGCTCGCGGCCAGCTCGCCGGAAGTCTCAATGACGTCGTCGAGCGCGTACCAGCGGCCCTGCTCGCTGGAGGCAGGGCGGCCCGGATAGGCGCGCCCGGCCGTGTGCACGCGCAGCGCCTCGAGCGGCGCCAGCAGCCGCACCGTCAGCCACTCGCCGCCGACCCAGGCGCGCGGGTCGCGGCTGTCACGGGAGGCCGCGGGGTGCGCGCCCGGCAGTTCCAGCACGCGCCCCGCGACCAGCAACACGACCACCGGCGCCGCTCAGTTGTTGTAGGCGCCGTCCAGCAGCCAGTCGCGGATCAGCTGCAGCAGCGCGGCGTCGGCGGGCACCGCCGGATCGAGCACCTTGCCGCCGCCGTGGTTGGTCCCCTGCGGCTTGGTGTAGAGCAGGCTGGTATCCACCGGGGTGGCGCCGGAGGCCGGGCCGAGCTGCAGGCAGTACGGCGGCGGCGCCGCGTCGGTGATGCCGCCCGCGCTCGCGGCGGTGACGGGGCAGCCGGCCGAGGCGAGCCCGAGCGGCGGCGAGCCGGGCAGGTCGAGGAAGGCCCGCTGGCGGCTCGCGGTGGCCCAGTTGGCGCCGGTGGGCGGCGTGTTGCCGTGGCAGGTCGCGCACTTCGCGCTCAGCACCTGCGAGTAGACGCTGGCGAAGGTCGCCGCGGTCGAGCCGCTCGTCGTGCTGTTGACGCTGACCTTCACGGTGCCCTCGCTCGAGGTCGCGACCAGGTTGTTCGCGCCGTCGTAGACGCCGATCGTGTAGCCGAAGGCATCGGTCGCGGCCGCCCCGCCGTTGCAGGCGCCGGCGGCGCTCGCGCCGCCCTGGCTCGACACGAAGTAGGGCGGCGGCACGTAGGTCACGGTCGCGCCGCTGCTCGCGGCGCTCGCCGAGCCGGTGGCGCCGCCGCCGCACAGCAGCGCGCTCGAGTCGAATGCGCCGCTGCGGCCGCGCGCGGCGGGCGGCGTCGAGATCGTGAGCGCGTAGTACCAGCCCGCCGGCAAGGTGCCGAACGCGCTCTGGACCACCTGCGAGGGTCCGGTGAGCCCGGCGACCGAGTCCAGGTTGAGCGCGGTGCCCGCCGTCCCCGGCCGCCACGCCGCGACCGCGACCGAGCCCGAGCCCGCCTGGAACGTCACCGGGTTCACCGCGGTGATCGAGCCGGTGGCGACGTCCGGCGCCAGCGGCGGCGGGCTCTGGTCCGTGATGCTGTAGCCGACGGTCGCCGACACGGGCGAGGTGATCACGATCGCGCAGCTCGTGTCGGTCGCAAGGCAGCTCGCGATGCACGAGGCGCCGCTGCCGGCCGGGCAGGCGCGGCTCTGGCCGGGGGCACCCGCCACCGAGGCGTAGCTCGGCGTCAGGCTCGTGAGTGCGATCACGTTGACGCCGTCGCCGAGCTGCACCGCGGTCGGGTTGCCGGACGGCGGGTGCAGCAGGTCCACCGTCACCTGATAGGTGCCGTTGACGAGTGCGAGCGTCGCGCTGATCGAGGCCGGCGCCGTGGGCTTGGAGTTCGCGGCGATCGTCACGCTCGCCGGCGAGGACACCTGGCCGGTGACGTCGGTCACGGTCAGAGTGGCGACGTAGGTGCCCGCCACCGCCGGCACGAACGCGGGCTCCATGTCGCTGGCGCCCACGAGTTGCGGCGCCGCCCCGGTCGCGGGGTCCGCGGGCCCGGTGAGGGTCCAGCTGTAGCTCGCCGCGAGCGCGCTGCCGCGACCGGTGAGGCGCACGGTCTCGCCGGGCGCCGCGACCTGGACCGACGTGCCGGAGACCGTGGTCAGCGCATCTCCGTTGGCCTGCAGCGCCTGCGGCACGGCGACGGGGCCGAGCAGGCCCGCGGTGCTGGCGAGCCCGAGGTGGTTGGCGAGCTCGGCGGCCGGCGCCGCCGCCCCGCCCAGCCAGAACCGGTCCGTGGTGAGGCGCGAGCCCGGCATTAACCCGTGGGTGAACACGCGGTCCACGAGAGTCGGCACGAGGTTGGCGTTGCCGAAGTAGCTCGCGTAGTCGGCGAAGCTCGGCGCATCGGCCGGGATCAGCGTGCCATTGGTCGCGGGCTCGGCGATGCGCTGCAGGTGGCACGAGCGGCAGTGCTGCGCGATCACGTCGGTGTACAGCTGCGAGGGGCTCACGCAGGCCGGCTGGCCGCTCGCGCCGCACGCGCCCTGGATCGAGGTGGCGCCGGCCCAGCCCGGCGGCACGTAGCTCTCGCCGATCGAGCCGTCCGCCCAGCCGCTCGCGAGGTCGCGCAGCACCTTGCGCCCGGCGTTGATCGTCGAGCAGTCGTCGGCCGGCGTGTTGCTGCTGTTGCAGTTGGTCACGTCGGTCGTCAGCGTGTCGACCATCGCGCGGTTGAGGGCGCGGATGTTGGGCAGCTGCGCCGCCTTGGTGTAGGCCGGACGCAGCGTGTCGTCGCGGAACGCCGGGTCGGTGTCGCCGAACAGCAGCGCCTTGGTGTCCCACGGCAGGAATACCGCGCCGAGGTCGGCGTTGGTCGTCTGGTAGTCGGTCGCGGCCTTCGGCCGGCCACCATGGCACACGGTGCAGTTGCCGGGCGTGTAGTGCTGGCCGCGGCCGTCGAAGTTGGCGCTGATGACGCGCTGCCAGACGCCGGTGACCGGGTCCTGCGCGAAGGTCCAGAAGCTGACGATCGGCGTGGTCGGGCAGGCGCCCTGCCCGGCGAGGCACGGCGGCACGCGGTACTCCATGCCGACCGCGAGGAACCCGCCGACGTGGCGCGCCGCGCTCTCGAGCGACGGGTAGTTGATGACGATGGCGGCGCGCTCGCCGGCGGCGGTGTTGATGGTCGCGCCGAGCGCACTCTGTTGCGCGGCCGTGCAGTTCGTCCTGAAGTGCATGTCGCGGCCGAAGCCCAGGTCGAAGTTGTTCGTGTAGACCGCATTGGCGTCGCCGCCGAAGGTCGCGGCGCTGGGGTCGAAGCAGTTGTCGCGCAGCCACGCATCCAGCGTGGTCTTGGCGCCGTTCGGGTCGAGCGCCGCGTAGTAGGCGATCGCGGAGGCCGCGTCCTCGACCGCGTTGACCCGGTCGTTCGGGCCGGCCAGCGTCGTGTGGCCGAGCACGTCGTTGAGCTTGACGACGAGCGTCACCGGCGCGCCGGCGGACGCGGCGACCTGCGTCCCGATCACCTGCTCGCCGTTGCCGTTGCGCGCGAGCGCCACCAGCGCGAGCGGCACGGAGGCCGCGCTCGAGGTCGGCGTCAGCGTGACCTCGTACTCGGCCTCGGCGTCGTTGACCGAGCTGATGTCGAAGGCCTTCGACGGGGGCACGGCGCCCGCCGAGGCGACCGCGAGGTTGACGTCGAGGTCCGAAAGCACCGGCGGGCGCAGCACGAAGCGGGGACTCGCCGCCGCCTGCGCCGCCACGAGCGTCGCGGCGGGGTCGTTCGGGTCGACGCCGCCCGCGATGCCGTAGTCCGCGAGCCAGGCGCCCGACAGGGTGCGCGTCTCCACGACCTGGTCGCCCGTCGGCGAGCCCGGCGTGTCGGTGCGCAGGCGGTACAGCACGTGGCGCTTGACCGTGAGCGTGAACGGCGCGTCGGTGGCGAGCGCCTGGCCGGTCGCGGCCGCGGCGACGATCTTGAGCTGAACGTTCGCGCGCCGCGCCAGCACCTGCGACACCAGGAAGTCGTCCTCGTCGAGCGCGCGCACCACGTGCACCGTGTAGCTCGTGGTGTTCGAGAGCCCCGAGGCGGTCTCCACCGTCAGGCTCACCTGCATCGTGACGGTGCTGGCGCCGGTGCCGGTCGTGCCGGCGGGCACGGGCGGCGCGAAGAACGTCAGGCTGTTGGTGGTGTTGGTCAGGTACGGCAGCGCCTGCTGGGTGGTCGGGTCCACCGGGCCGGTCCACTGGTAGCGCAGGATCGGGTCGTCGCTGCTGACGCTGTCCTTGCCGGAGAGCACCACCAGCGCCCCGGAGCGCACCGTGATCGAACCGTCCGGAGCCGGCGCGTAGCCGATGGGCGTGATCGCCGCGACCGGCGGAGTGTGCGACTGCGAGCCGCCCCGGGTGCCGGGGTTGCCCGGCGCGCACGCCGCCAGCAGTGCGGCGCCCGCGAGCAGCACCGGCATCCAGATCCGCGATCGCAGGGTCTTCGTCATGGGTCCGTCCTCTGGAAGGTCGCTGCGCCGGGGCAGGCCCCGGCCCGCGCCTAGAACTCGTAGCGCAGGCCGCCGGCCCAGATGCGCTCGTGGTAGTACTGCAGGCGCTGCACGGTCGTGTACTGGAAGTAGCCCTGCAGCGAGCCGCCGGCCCGGCCGCTGCCGCTGACGCGCGTCGAGCCGCGCAGCACCGCCGCGAAGCCGAAGGAATAGGTCTCGTAGTCGCGCGGGATCTGGTTCGAGTTCACGGTGAAGGGCGCGCGCGCCTCGATCTGCGCGACGATGTCGGCCGGCAGTGCGGAGTAGAAGCTCGACACCTGGTGCGGCTGGGTCTCGAGCTCGCGGTGGTACTCGGCGCGGGCGTACGGCAGCACCACCATCGAGCCCATCGTGAAGGCGGCGTCGAGCTTGAGGCCGGCGGCGGCGTCGAGCGACTTGATCGACTGCGGCGCCACCGCGAACTCGAAGTCGTCGTAGCCGCCGCTGGCGTGCGTCTCGGTGAAGCCGTCGATGTTCACGTTGAGGTAGTCGCCGTGCACGTAGAGCTCGGCGCCGTAGCGGCCGGCGTGCCAGGGCAGTCCGGCGCCGAGGCTCGCGAGCAGCGCGTGGCTCGTGGTGGCGCCGTTCACCGCGGTGTCGACGCTCGCCACCGCCGGGTTCAGCGAGGGGTAGTGGATCGAGCGCAGCGACTCGTAGCGCAGGTGCTGGTAGCCGAGCGAGCCGGCGACGTAGGCGTGCTCCGAGTCCCATTGCAGGAACCCGAGCGCGTTCCAGCCCTTGCCGGTCATGTTGCCGTCGACCACCGACTGGCTCGAGTCGAAGTCGACGCGCCGATCGCTGTAGCCCGCGATCAGCCCGGTGACCAGCGACGGCGTCAGTCGGTAGTCGACGCCGAGCGAGTACTCGCGCGCCTTGAAGGCGAACGCGTCCTCGAGGTCGGTCGGGTCCTTGTGGCCCCACCCCGAGGAGCCGTCGAAGAAGACGTTGAGGCGCGAGAAGCCGCTCGAATCAGCGCCGGCGCCGCCGCCGAGCAGCGGCTGCGCGCCGTCGGCGAGCAGCCCGTCGGCGTCGCCGGTCGGCGCCTCGCGCCCGTCGGCGATGCGCAGTCCGCGCGAGGCCACCCGCAGCGCCGACAGGCGGCTGCCGAGCGCGGCCTGCTGGTTGCCGGCGAAGCGCGTCGCGATCGAGCCCTGCTCGAGCAGTTCCTCGGCCGCGGTCCACTGCAGCGCGCGGCCGAGGCCCGCGCTGTCGAGGCCTAGGCTGTACTGGGTCGGGCCGCGCCCGAGGATGCCGTTCGCGGTCTGCACCAGCTGCTCGACGTTGCTGAACACCGCCTGCACCTGCGGGCTGGTGCAGGCGCCGGTCGGGCCGCCGCCCGCGGCGGGCGCACACAGCGGCGCCAGCACGTCGTAGACGGCCTGGTTGGCGAGCGCGGCGCGCTGCTCGAGCGGGTCGAACTGCGCGAGCAGCGTCGGGTCGTCGAGGCTGCCGCTCGGCTGGGTCTGCGCCATCGCGGCCGGCGCGAGCACGAGGAGCGTGGCCGCGGCCAGGCGGCGGCGGACGAGAGCCGTGGGACACAGGGCGCGCAGCATCGTGATCCTCTCCCTGGACGCACGCGCCGGGGACGAGGCGGAATGGTCACGTGCACGCGCGACGGATCGTCGCGCGTCCCGCCGTGCTGCCCCCTTTGACCCCGCCGTGCGTCCGCCGCCGACGTGTTGTTGGTGTGACGGTGACGCTACTGGGGCGGTTGCGACCGTGTCAAGCGCGCGTGACGGCGCAGCGCAGCAACGCTGCGCCACGACGGTTCCCGTCAGCTGCGCGGCGGCGTCGCGACGAGGCCCTGCGGCGGACGCCCGGCGCGCGTCACGGGCGGCGCCGCGAAGCCGGGGTCGCGCAGCGTGTAGTGGCTGATGTCGGCGGCGCGCCGGGCGCCGGCCACGGGCGGACGCTGGCCGACGACGTTGAGCGTCAGCGAGGCCTGGCCCGCCGTATGCGCGACCGTCACGCGGCACGTGTAGGTCTGCCCGGCAGCGACCGGCTCGAACACGCAGGGCGGCGCGAGGCTCGCCACGCCGCTGCCGGGCTCGACCGTCACGCGGTCGTAGGCGACGCTCGGGCGCAGCCGGATCTCGATGGTCGGCGAGGCGCCGCTGTCCACGACGCGGAATGCCGCACCGAGCGCACTCGGGGTCGGTGGCGTGGCGAGCGCCGCCAGCGCCGGCAGCGCGAGCAGGCCCGCGGCGCAGGCGGCGCGCCCGATGGTGCGGCGCAACCACCGGCCTAAGCGCGTCGCGCCGGGCGCGCCGGCGGCCGCGGCGATCCGGGTCCGGGCGCTCATTGGACGGTCACCGTGAAGCACTGCTCGACCGGGGGTGCCGCGGGCTCGTTGCAGGCCGCGGTGTCGGTCGAGTACGGGCTCAGCGCCACCGCGCAGTCGCCCACGAAGAACGCGTTGTCGCCCGCCGGTATCTTGAAGCTCTTGGAGATGCTGGTCGAGCCGGGCGTGTAGTAGTACGCGAACAGCGCCGGCACCGTGCCGCTCGGGCCGGTGACCGTGATCGTGTGCGTGAGGTTGTCGCCGGCGACGCGCAGGTAGCGCACGTTGGACTCCTGGTTGTAGTCGTTCGGCGCGCCGTGCGCGCACACCTGCACCGGGCCGCCGCCGATCGTCGCGGTGGTGTACGGGGGCAGCGCGTCCTTGCTCGTCTGGTTGCCGGAGTTGGTCTCGGCCGTGCCCCACTCGTCGTCGCCGGTGGTCCTGATGTTGAGGCCATCGGCCAGCGTGTCGATCGCCGCGGCCTTCGCCGGGTTGAGCTTGGCGAGCTGCACCGAGTAGGCCCAGGGCGTGTTGAGCCAGGTCACCGCGTTCCAGCTCGAGGTGAACATCGGCGCGAGTACCGCCGGCGCGCTCAGCTGCACGGTGCCGCCGGGCACGTAGGCGCGCCACATCAGGCGCGTCACCGTGCTTTCCTGGAACCAGCCGACCGGCGAGTTCAGCGGATGGCCGGAATTGGTGTCGGCGTTGACGTCGACCACCGCCACCGCGAGCAGCGGCTGGCCGCTGACCGTCACCTGCTGCACGCGGTTCTGCTCGGGCGTGTTGAGCACCAGCGCCGCCGTGCCGCTCGCGTTGCCCTCGACCCACGCGAGGGTCGGATCCTCGTGATCGGCGTAGCTGTGGTCGCCGCCCGGCGAGACGAAGGTCGAGAACAGCGACTGCACGAAGTGCCCCATCTCGTGCGTCAGCACGAACGGGTACAGGTCCATCGGCTCGAAGCTCTGGTCGCCGGAGATGAACTCGTAGTCCTCGGTGACCGTGGCGAGCGTCGGCGCGCCGGTCGGGTCGATGCCGCCGTGCGCGCCCGAGTAGAACCCGCCCGAGCCGAGCACGAGGCCCTGGTCGTAGTTCTCGGGCGGCGTCGTGAGGCCGCCCTTGTTGCGGGTGCTCCACAGGATCGTCAGCGGCCGCCAGGCCGGCGTGCCGCCGATCGCGGCGCTCACGATCTGCGCCTCGTGGACGGCGTTGGCGAGCAGCTCGAGCGGCGCGGCGTGGCGGTTGGCGTCGACCAGGGTCTTCGAGCCCGCGTCCCAGCCGTCGACCGCGGTCAGCGTGCCGCCGCTCTGCGCCGCGACGCCGCTGGTCGCCGGCGTATAGGGGGGGCCGGCGATCGCGTAGGTGCCGTAGCGCTGGCGGAACGCCACCTTCGAGGTGTCGAGCGGCGTGGTGTTGTCCAGCACCACGAAGTCGAGCGCCGGGCTCGCGCTCTGGATCGCCGAGCGCACCACGGGCGTCACGGTCACCGTGGGGTCGAGGCCGGTGAAGGTCGCCACGCCGTTGGCGTCGGCGTACACCTGCTGCAGCACGGTGCCCGAGCCGTTCTGCAGCTCGACCCACACGAACGGCACCGGTTGCGTCACCGGGTTGCTCCAGTCGGGCACGTCGTAGCCGCTCTGCGCGTCGACCACCGGGAGCCCGGGCGCCTGGTACTGGATCGTGTACGACAGCGTCACGGTGGTCACGACCGCCACCGTCACCGAGCCCTGCACCGGCGTCGGGAACGCGGGGTTCGTACAGGACAGCGAGTAGGCGGTCGAGGTCGTCAGCGCCGCCGTGACCTGCGAGCCCGACAGCGAGCTGACGCCGGCGAGCCCGTTGGCGCCGGTGCAGGCGGTCGCGTTCTGCGCGCTCCAGCTGACCGTGACGCTCGTGTTCGCGAACACGCTCGTCGCGCTCGCGGTCACGTTCGGCGCCGGGGCGTTCCACGCCGTTACCGCGACGCTCTGCGACTGGCTGCCGCCGCCGCCGGTGCAGGTGACCGTGTAGGTCGAGCTCGCCGCCACCGGCTCGGCCATCGAGCCCGCCGTCGCGAGCGAGCCGCTCCAGCCGCCCGCGGCGGTGCAGGCGGTGGCATTGGTCGAGTTCCAGGTCAGCGTCACCGAGCCGTTGACGGCGACGTCGGTCGCCGAGGCGGTCAGCGTCACGACGGGCGCCGGCGGCGGCGGGCCACCGCCCCCGCCGCCACCGCAGGCGGCGAGCGTTGAGACGACGACCGCGAGCGCGGCGAAGCGCGGCGAGATCCGCATCTTCATGTATCCCCGTG
>JAFEDP010000199.1 GCA_018241545.1 Pseudomonadota bacterium | reverse complement strand
GCCCTCGCCGAGCGAGGCCGACGGGCACAGCCCGAGCGAGCCCGGCAGCATCGAGGCCTCGTCGGTCAGGATGTCGCCGAACATGTTCTCGGTGATCACGACGTCGAAGTCGCTCGGCCGGCGCAGCAGGTGCATCGTGGCCGCGTCGATGTACATGTGGTCGAGCGCGACGTCCGGGAACTCGGCGGCGGCGACCCGCGTCGTGACCGCGCGCCACAGCCGCGAGGTCTCGAGCACGTTGGCCTTGTCGACCGAGGTCAGGCGCCGGCGGCGGCCGCGCGCGAGGCGCGCGCCGAGCCGGACGATGCGCTCGACCTCCGCCGCCGTGTAGACGCACAGGTCGCTGGCCGTGGTCTCGGTGCGGGTCTTCTCACCGAAGTAGATGCCGCCGGTGAGCTCGCGGATCACCAGGATGTCGACGCCCTCGAGCAGCTCCGGCCGCAGTGGCGAGGCGTCGCGCACCGCCCGAAAGCAGGTGGCGGGGCGCAGGTTGGCGTAGAGGCCGAGCTCGCGGCGCAGGCCCAGGATCGCGAGCTCCGGGCGCACCTTGAGCGCGGGGTCGGAGTAGCGCGGCGCGCCGATCGCGCCGAACAGGATCGCATCGGCGCGCCGCGCGAGCGCCAGGGTCGCCGCCGGCAGCGGGTCGCCGCCCGCGTCCATCGCGCAGGCACCGACCGAGGCCTCCTCGAAGCGAAACTCGTGGTGGAAGCGGCGCGCCACCGCCTCGAGGCAGCGCACCGCCTCGGCCGTCACCTCGGGGCCGATGCCGTCGCCCGGCAGCACCGCGAGGTGCGCCCTCACTTGCCGGTCCTCGCCTCGTAGGCGCGGATCGCCGCCTCCTGCGACAGCAGGTAGCCGGTCTCGTCGACGCCGTTCAGCAGGCAGTAGCGCGCGAAGGCCTCGATCGGGAAGTCCACCGCGCGCCCGTCGGGCAGCACCAGCGCCTGGCGCTCGAGGTCCACCGTGACCTCGGCACCCGGGTGCTCGACCAGCCAGCCGTGGGTCGCCTCGTCGACGACCACCGGCACCAGGCCGTTCTTGAGGCAGTTGTTGCGGAAGATGTCGGCGATCTCGGTGCTGACCACGGCGCGGAAGCCGTAGTCGGCGAGGCCCCACGGCGCGTGCTCGCGCGAGGAGCCGCAGCCGATGTTGCGCCCGGCCACGAGGATCGCGCAGCCGGCCGACTCGGGGCGGTTGAGCACGAAGTCGGCGAGCGGCCGGCCGGCGGCGTCGTAGCGCCAGTCGGCGAACAGGTGCCGGCCGAGGCCCTCGCGCGTGGTGGTCGTCAGGAAGCGCGCCGGCATGATCTGGTCGGTGTCGATGTTGGTGCGCGGCATCACGACCGTGCGCGAGCGGATGGTGCGGATCGGGTCCATCGGGGTGCCCTTCAGGAGAGGAACGCGCGCGGGTCGGCGATGCGGCCCTCGATCGCCGAGGCCGCGGCCGTCAGCGGGCTCGCGAGCAGCGTGCGGGCGCCGACGCCCTGGCGGCCCTCGAAGTTGCGGTTGCTGGTGCTGACGCAGTAGGCGCCGCGCGCCACCGTGTCGCCGTTCATGCCGAGGCACATCGAGCAGCCCGACTCGCGCCACTCGGCGCCGGCGTCGAGGAACACCCGGTCGAGCCCCTCGCGCTCGGCCTCGCGCTTGATGCGCTGCGAGCCGGGCACGACCAGCAGCGTCACGCCGCGCGCCGCGCGGCGGCCCCTGAGCAGCGCCGCCGCGGCCCTCAGGTCCGACAGGCGCGCGTTGGTGCAGCTGCCGATGAACACGTACTGGATCGGCTGGCCGAGCATCGTCTGGCCGCCGGCGAGGCCCATGTACTCGAGCGCCTTGGCGTGCACCTCGTCGCCGGCGCGCGCCGGCACCGGCTGATCGAGCGCCACCGACATGCCGGGGTTGGTGCCGTAGGTGATCATGGGCGCGAGCGCCGCGGCGTCGACGGCGATCTCGCGGTCGAAGCGCGCGCCCGGATCGGTCACGAGGCCGCGCCAGCCCTCGACGGCGGCCTCCCACGCACCGCCCGCGGGCGCCCGCGGCCGGCCCTTCAGGTACTCGAAGGTGGTCGCGTCGGGGGCGACGAGGCCGGCGCGCGCGCCGGCCTCGATCGACATGTTGCACACCGTCATGCGCTCGTCCATCGACAGGCCGCGGATGGTGGCGCCGCGGTACTCGAGCACCGAGCCCGTGCCGCCGCCGACGCCGAGGCGCTGGATGATCGCGAGCACCAGGTCCTTGGCCGTGACCCCGGGGGCGAGCGCGCCCTCGACGTTGACGGCGAGCGTGCGCGGCTTGCGCTGCAGCAGGCACTGCGTCGCCATCACGTGGCCGACCTCGGTGGTGCCGATGCCGAAGGCCAGCGCGCCGAAGGCGCCGTGGGTGCTGGTGTGCGAGTCGCCGCAGACGATGGTCTTGCCCGGCTGCGTGAGCCCGAGCTCCGGGCCGATGATGTGCACGATGCCGCGGTCGGGGTGCTCGATGCCGAGCAGCTCGACGCCGAACTCGGCGCAGTTGCGCTCGAACTCGCGCACCTGGCGCGCCGCGCTCTCGAGCCGGATCGGCACGCGCCCGTAGAGCTCGTCGGCGACCGTCGGCGTCGAGTGGTCCATGGTCCCGACCGTGCGGTCGAGCCGGCGCACCCTGAGGCCGCGGCTGCGCAGCACCGCGAAGGCCTGCGGCGAGGTCACCTCGTGCGTCAGGTGCAGGTCGATGTACAGCACCGCCGGCCGGTCCGCGGTCTCCGGCACGACCTCGTGCGCGCTCCACAGCTTCTCGAACAGGGTGGTCGGCGTCGTCATACGGCGGCCCTGACGGTCGCGGCGTCGGCCGACAGCTGCGCGTGCGCCGGGCGGGCGCCGCTGCGGGTCGACAGGATGCGGTTGATGACCTCGAGGAACGCGTGCGCGCTCGACTCGATGATGTTGGTGCTGATGCTCGCGCCGCGGTAGCTGCGCTCGTTGTGCACCACGTTGACGATCGCCTCGCCCTGCGCGTCCTCGCCCTCGGTGACGCTGCGCACCTCGAAGCTGTGCAGCTTGACCGCGAGCCCGGTGGCGGTCTCGATCGCCTTGAACGCCGCGTCGATCGGGCCGTCGCCGGTCGCGCCCTGCTCGACGGCGCGGCCGTCGTTGTGCCTCAGGCGCACCACCGCCGAGGCGGCCGCGCCGCTGGTCGCCGAGGTCCACAGCGCATCGATGTGCCAGGGCCCGCCGTCGCCGCCGGCGCGCAGCACCAGCGCCTCGATGTCGCCGTCGAACAGCTCCTTCTTCTTGTCGGCCAGCGCCTTGAACTCCTCGAAGGCGCGGTTGAGCTCGGCCTCGCCGAGCTCGTAGCCGAGCTCGCGCACGCGGTCGCGGAACGCGTGGCGGCCGCTGTGCTTGCCGAGCACCAGGTGGGTGCGCGACAGGCCGACGTCCTGCGGCCGCATGATCTCGTAGGTCGAGTGGTGCTTGAGCATGCCGTGCTGGTGGATGCCGGACTCGTGCGCGAAGGCGTTCTCGCCGACGATCGCCTTGTTGCGCGGCACCATCATGCCGGTGATCGTCGAGACCAGCCGCGAGGTGGGGTAGAGGCGCGTCGTGTGGATGCCGGTGTTGAGGCCGTAGAGCGACTCGCGCGTCTTGAGCGCCATCACGACCTCCTCGAGCGAGCAGTTGCCCGCGCGCTCGCCGATGCCGTTGATCGTGCACTCGATCTGGCGCGCGCCGGCGAGCGCGGCCGACAGGCTGTTGGCGACCGCCATGCCGAGGTCGTTGTGGCAGTGCACCGACAGCACCACGCGCTCGATGCCCCGGACGTGGCGCTTGAGGTACTGGAACACCTCCGTGAACTCCTGCGGCGTGGTGTAGCCGACGGTGTCCGGGATGTTGATCGTCGAGGCGCCGGCCTCGATGACGGCGCTCACCACCTCGGCCAGGAACTCGAGCTCGGTGCGCGAGGCGTCCTCGGGCGAGAACTCCACGTCCTCGACCAGGCTGCGCGCCAGGCGCACGCCCTCGACCGCGGCCTTGAGGATCTCGCTCTTGGCCATGTTGAGCTTGTGCTCGCGATGGATCGCGCTCGTCGCCAGGAACACGTGGATGCGGTGGCGCGGGGCGTCCTTGACCGCGCCGTGCGCCTTCTCGATGTCGTCGCGGTTGCAGCGCGCGAGGCCGCAGATCACGGGCCCCCGGACCTCGCGCGCGATCGCCTGCACCGACTCCCAGTCGCCGCGCGAGGCGGCCGGGAAACCGGCCTCGATGACGTCCACGCCGAGGTCCGCCAGCGCCTTCGCGACCCTAAGCTTCTCGGGCGGGGTCATGCTGCAGCCGGGCGACTGCTCGCCGTCGCGCAGCGTGGTGTCGAAGATGATGACGCGGTTCGGGTCGTGGCTCGCCATGGGGGACTCCGGCGTGGGTTAGCGGCCCTGCTCCAGCCAGGGCATGCGGGCGCGCAGCGCGCGGCCGACCTTCTCGATCGGGTGCTTCAGGTCCTGGTTGAGCAGCTTCTGGTACTTCTTCTTGCCGGTCTTGTTCTCGCGGATCCACTGGCGCGCGAACTTGCCCGACTGGATCTCCTTGAGGATCTTCTTCATCTCGGCCTTGGTGGAGCGCGTCACGATGCGCGGGCCGCGGGTCAGGTCGCCGTACTTGGCGGTCTCGCTGATGAACTGGTGCATCTTGGCGAGGCCGCCCTCGTGCAGCAGGTCGACGATCAGCTTGAGCTCGTGCAGGCACTCGTAGTACGCCGCCTCCGGCTTGTAGCCGGCCTCGACCAGCGTCTCGAAGCCCTTGACGACCAGCTCGGTCGCGCCGCCGCACAGCACCACCTGCTCGCCGAAGAGGTCGGTGACCGTCTCCTCCTCGAAGGTGGTCTCGAGCACGCCGCCGCGGGTGCCGCCGATGCCATGGGCGTAGGCGAGCGCCTTGGCCTTGGCCTTGCCGGTGGCGTTCTGCGCGACCGCGACCAGGCACGGCACGCCGCGGCCCTGCTGGTACTGGCGGCGCACCAGGTCGCCCGGGCCCTTCGGCGCGATCAGCACCACGTCGAGGTCCTTGCGCGGCTTGATCTGGCGGAAGTGCACGTTGAAGCCGTGCGCGAACAAGAGCGTCGCGCCCTTGGCGAGGTTGCCCTTGATCTCGGCGTAGACGCCCGGCTGGCTGAGGTCCGGCGTCAGCAGCGCCACGAGCGCCGCGCCCTTCACCGCCTCGGCGGGCTCGGCGACCCTGAGGCCGTCCTTCTTCGCCTTCGCCCAGCTGTCGCCGCCGCGGCGCAGGCCGACGACGACGTGGTAGCCGCTGTCCTTCAGGTTGAGCGCGTGCGCACGCCCCTGGCTGCCGTAGCCGAGGATGGCAATCGTGGCGCCCTTGAGGGCCTTCGCGTCAACGTCCTTCGCCGAGTAGATCCGCATGCGCTGTCTCCGGATGCAAAATGAAGAGCCAAAAGAAAACCCCGCCTCGGGCGGTGCCGGTGCGGGGTTCCTGTTGTTCGTGGCGACCTGTCGTCAGCCGAGGAGCCCGCACCCCCGCGTGCTAAGGAGGAGACCAAGAAGCGCGAGCGGACGCGCGGAGCGCGTCGGAACGGAGCGGGCGGTCTCGGCGGGGCGGCGGGTCATGGCAACTGCGAGCTCAAGTAACCGTCGGATGTGAGCACAGCGGCCGCGGCCTTGTCAATGCGCCGTCCGCGAACGACACTGACCGCGCCGCCCGCCGGAGAGCCGTGCCGATGCCGAGTTCGACGTCCCGACCCGATGGCGATGTCCGCCCGCTGTGGCTCGTGCGCGAGCAGGAGGCGGACGGCTGGACCGAGCGCCTGCCCGCGGCGCTGCGCGAACGGGCCC
>JAFEDP010000198.1 GCA_018241545.1 Pseudomonadota bacterium | reverse complement strand
ATCGAGAGCTTCGAGATCAAGGGCAACAAGGACATCAAGACCGAGGACCTGCAGAAGAGCCTCAAGAACGTCGGGCTCGCGACCGGCAAGACCTTCGACCGCAGCGTGCTGGAGGACGTCAAGCAGTACCTGACGGACCAGTACTTCTCGCGTGGCAAGTACGCGGTCAAGGTCGACGCCAAGGTCGAGGACGTGCCCGGCAACAAGGTCAAGATCTCGATCGACATCAAGGAGGGCAAGCGCGCCAAGATCCGCCAGATCAACTTCGTCGGCGACACGCGCTACAAGCCCAAGGACATCATCGAGACCTTCGAGCTCAAGACGCCGAACTGGCTGTCCTGGTACAAGCAGGACGACCGCTACTCGCGCGAGTCGCTGCAGGGCGACCTCGAGAAGCTGCGCTCCTACTACATGGACCGCGGCTACGCGAACTTCCAGATCGATTCGACCCAGGTCGCGATCGCGCCCGAGAAGGACGACATCTTCATCACGATCAACGTCAACGAGGGCGAGGTCTACAAGGTCAGCGAGGTCAAGCTCGCCGGCACCATGGTCGTGCCGGAGGCCGAGCTGCGCAGGCTGCTCGCCGTCTCGCCCGGCCAGATCTACTCGCGCAAGCTCGTCACCGCCTCGCAGGAGCTGATGAACTACCGGCTCGGCGCCGAGGGCTACGCGTTCGCGAAGATCGAGCCGGTGCCGACGCTCGACGCCGAGAAGAAGACGGTGTCGCTGACGTTCTTCATCGACCCGGGCAACCGCGCCTACGTGCGCCGCATCAACTTCAACAACACCTCGGCGATCAACGACGAGGTGCTGCGGCGCGAGATGCGGCAGCTCGAGGGCGCGTGGCTGTCGAACCGCGCGGTCGACCGCTCCAAGCAGCGCATCCAGCGCCTGCCGTACATCGAGAAGGTCGAGTTCGAGAACAAGCCGGTCGCCGGCACGCCGGACCTCGTCGACATCGACTTCGACATCAAGGAGGGCCTGCCCGGCCAGTTCGGCGGCGGCATCGGTTACTCGCAGTCGTTCGGCGTCATGCTCAACGGCAACTTCGTGCACTCGAACTTCATGGGCCGCGGCGAGCGCGTCGCCGCCGAGATCAACGCCGGCAAGTACTCGAGCGTCTACAGCCTGTCCCAGACCGACCCGTACCTGACCATCGACAACCTGTCGCGCACGCTGTCGATGAGCTACCGCAAGACGACGCAGTTCGTGTCGTCGGCCTCGCAGTTCAACACCACGATGCTGACCGGCGCGCTCGAGTTCGGCTACCCGATCTCCGAGTACCAGTACCTGCGCTTCGGCGCCTCGGTGTCGCACGACGAGCTGCTCGCGAGCGAGAGCGGCAGCGCGCTCGAGGCCGTCGACTGGGTGCGGCACAACGGCTCGACCTACATCAGCACCGGCACGCTCCAGGACTACAGCGGCACCACCACGACCTTCGACTTCTACGGCACGCGCTTCAACGTCTTCGAGCTGGTCGCGGGCTGGAGCTACGACACGCGCAACCGCGCGATCTTCGCCGACCGCGGCATGCGGGTGTCGATCAACGGCTCCTACGCGCTGCCGATGACCACGGTGCGCTACTGGACCGGCAGCTTCGACTTCCTCGACCTGCTGCCGGTGGGCAAGGGCTTCACGCTGGCGCTCAAGAGCCAGGTCGCCTACGGCAACAAGCTCGGCAACACCACCGCGGTTCCGCCGTTCCGCAACTTCTTCGGCGGCGGCCCGGACTCGGTGCGCGGCTACCGGGAGAGCTTCCTCGGGCCGCGCGACAGCTTCGGCAACCCCTACGGCGGCAACCTGCTGACCGTCGGCAACGTCGAACTGCTGTTCCCGACCCCGGAGAAGTGGAAGGCCAACGTGCGCGTCAGCGCCTTCTACGACATCGGCAACGTGTTCTCGACCTGCTGCGTGCAGTTCGTCGGCGCCGACCGCGTGACGCCGGTCGATTACCGTTTCAGTTACAATCAGTTGAAGCGCTCGGTCGGTATCGCGGTCCAGTGGCTCGCGCCCCTCGGTATCTTCCGCTTCAGCTACGCGGTACCGCTCAACCCGTTCCGGGGCGACGGCATCCACTATGCGGACGAGCGCGAGGGCTTCCAGTTCTCGATCGGCTCGGCTTTCTAACCACTTACGTCACTTTCCTCATCGGATCTAGCAGGTTTCCCCTCCATGCGTATCACTCCCAAGTCCTTGTTCGCGCTGGCGCTCGCGGCCCTGGCCCTGACCGGCGCCACCTCCGCGCAGGCCCAGAAGATCGCGGTGGTCGACAACCAGCGCATCATCGGCGAGTCGCCCCAGTACCGGACCTCGGTGCAGGCTCTCGAGGCCGAGTTCGGGCCGCGCCAGAAGCAGCTCGAGGCGCAGAAGAAGGACTTCGACGCCCGCGTCGCCAAGTTCCAGCGCGACCAGCCCACGATGGCCGACGGCGAGCGCACCAAGACCGAGCGCGACTTGCGCGATGCGCAGCTCAACCTCGAGCGGCGCGGCAAGGAGTTCCAGGAAGACGTGCAGATGCGTCAGAACGAGGAGCTGCAGCGCGTCCAGAAGGCGATCTTCGAGGCGGTGCGCGCCTACGCCAAGGAGAAGGGCTTCGACATCGTGCTGGCGAGCGGCGTGATCTACAACTCCGAGAGCGTCGACATCACCGCGCAGGTGCTCGCCAACCTGCAGGCCAAGGCGGCGTCGGCCCCGGCCGCGCCGGCCGCGGCGCCGGCGGCGCCGCCCGCACCGAAGAAGTAGCCCGGCCGCCGCGGGGAGCGCCGGTGGCGGGGGTCACGCTCGGGCAGATCGCCGCCCGCTTCGGCCTCGTGCTCCACGGCGACCCGGACCTGGTCGTCGAGTCCGTCGCGACGCTCAAGGACGCGCGCGCCGGCCAGGTCAGCTTCCTCAGCAACCCGCGCTACCGGCGCTTCCTCGCCGAGACGGCGGCCACGGCCGTCGTCGTCGACGAGGCGTCCGCCCGCGAGTGCCGCGCGGCGGCGCTCGTCAGCCCCAATCCCTACGCCGCCTACGCACGCCTCGCCGGCTGGCTGCACCCCGAGCCGCCGGCCGCGCCCGGCGTCCACCCGAGCGCCGTCGTCGAGCCCGGCGCGCGCATCGCCGCCTCGGCCGCGATCGGCCCGCACGCCGTGGTCGGCGCGGGTTGCGAGATCGGCGAGCGCGCGGTGATCGGCGCCGGCTCGGTGCTCGGCGAGGGCTGCGTCGTCGGCGAGGACTCGCGGCTCGCGCCGCGGGTGGTGTGCTACCGGCGCGTGCGCATCGGGCGGCGCTGCCTCGTGCACTCGGGCGCCGTGCTCGGCGCCGACGGCTTCGGCATCGCGCAGGACCGCGACGGCTGGGTCAAGGTGCCGCAGCTCGGTGCGGTGCGCGTCGGCGACGACGTCGAGATCGGCGCCAACACCACCATCGACCGCGGCGCGATCGACGACACGGTGATCGGCGACGACGTCAAGATCGACAACCTGGTGCAGATCGGCCACAACTGCCGCATCGGCGCCCACACCGCCATCGCCGGCTGCGTCGGGATCTCCGGCAGCACCACGATCGGCGCCCGCTGCATGATCGGCGGCGCCGCCGGCATCGCCGGCCACCTCGAGCTCGGCGACGACGTGGTCGTGCTCGGCCTCACGATGGTCAGCCGCTCGATCCAGCGGCCCGGGCTCTACTCCTCGGGCCTGCCGGCCGAGGAGGCGGGCGCCTGGCGGCGCACGGTGGCGCGGCTGCGCCACCTCGATGAACTCTTCGACCGGGTCCGGCGCCTCGAGCGCCCGGGCACCGGTTCCGATTCCGATTCGGAGCCCTCATGACGACCGACGCCCCGGCCATCCCGCTCGACATCAACGCCATCCTGCGGCAGCTGCCGCACCGCTACCCGTTCCTGCTGGTCGACCGGGTGCTGGAGCTCGACAAGGGCAAGCGCATCACGGCGCTCAAGAACGTCACGATCAACGAGCCGTTCTTCCCGGGCCACTTCCCGCACCGCCCCGTGATGCCGGGCGTGCTGATCCTCGAGGCGCTGGCGCAGGCGAGCGGCATCCTCGCGTTCCAGACCGCCGGAGTCATCCCCACCGAGGACACGCGCTTCTACTTCGTCGGCATCGACGCCGCGCGCTTCCGCAAGCCGGTCGAGCCGGGCGACCAGCTGATCCTCAAGGCCGAGTTCCTGCGCGCGATGCGCGGCATCTGGAAGTTCGGCACGGTGGCGGAGGTCGGCGGGCGCGAGGTGTGCTCGGCGGAGATGATGGTGGCCCCCGAGACCCAGGGCTGAGGCGGATGGCCACGATCCACCCGACCGCGATCATCGACCCGTCCGCCGAGCTCGCCGCGGACGTCACGGTCGGTCCGTACGCGGTGATCGGGGAGCGCGTCACGCTCGGGCCCGGCTGCCGGGTGGGGCCGCACGCGGTGATCCTCGGGCCGACGCGCATGGGCGCGGGCAACGAGGTGTGGCAGTTCGCCTCGATCGGCGACGTGCCGCAGGACAAGAAGTACGCCGGCGAGGAGACCTTCCTCGAGATCGGCGACCGCAACCGCTTCCGCGAGTGCTGCACCGTCAACCGCGGCACCGTGACCGGCGCCACCGTCACGCGCATCGGCTCGGACAACCTCTTCATGGCCTACACGCACGTGGCGCACGACTGCGTCGTCGGCAACCACTGCGTGCTCGCCAACTACGCCACGCTCGGCGGGCACGTCGAGCTCGACGACCACGTGATCCTGGGCGGCTACGCCGGGATCCACCAGTTCTGCAAGATCGGCGCGCACGCCTTCCTCGCCAACAATGCCGCCGCCACCCGCGACGTGCCGCCGTACGTCATGGTGGCCGGCGCGCCGGCCGAGCCAAAGGGCATCAACGCCGAGGGGCTCAGGCGCCGCGGCTTCAGCGCCGCGCAGATCGCGAACATCAAGGCGGCCTACAAGGTGCTGTACCGCTCCGGGCTCAAGCTCGCCGAGGCGAGCGTCGAGCTCGCGCGGCTCGCCGCGACCCAGCCGGAGGTCGGCGCCTTCGTCGAGTTCCTGCCGCGCGTGACGCGCAGCCTCGTGCGCTGAGGCCCGGGCTGCGCAGCACAGGGGAGGCCGTGGGCGCCAAGCGCATCCTGATCGTCGCGGGCGAGACCTCGGGCGACAACCTCGGGGCGGGACTCATCCGAGCGCTCCGGGCGCGTCGCCCGGAGCTCGAGTTCGAGGGCGTCGCGGGGCCGGCCATGGTCGCCGCCGGCTGCGAGGCCTGGGAGCACGTCGAGCGCCTGTCGGTCATGGGCCTGTTCGAGGTGCTGCGCCACCTGCCGCGGCTCTTCGCCGTGCGCCGCACGCTGCTCGCGCGCGCCGCCGCCGCGCCGCCCGCGGCCTTCATCGGCGTGGACTACCCGGAGTTCAACCTCGGCCTCGCGGCGCGCCTGCGGCCGCGCGGCGTCCCGACGGTGCAGTACGTGAGCCCGCAGGTGTGGGCCTGGCGCCAGGGGCGGGTGCGCCACATGGTGCGCATCCTCGACCTCGTGCTGTGCGTGCTGCCGTTCGAGCCGCGCTTCTACGCCGAGGCCGGCCTCGCGGCCGAGTTCGTCGGCCACCCGCTCGCCGACCGGATTCCGCTCGAGCCGGACCGGGCGGGCGCACGCGCGCGCCTCGGCCTCGGCGCCGCCGACACGGTGGTGGCGCTACTGCCGGGGAGCCGGCGCGCCGAGGTCGAGCGGCTGGCGCCGGACTTCCTCGGCGCCGCCGCCTGGCTCGCGGCGCGCCGCCCGGGCGTGCGCTTCCTCGCGCCGATGGCGAACCGCGCGGCGCGCGAGCTGTTCGGCGCGGCGCTGGCGCGCTTCCCGGGCCTG
>JAFEDP010000197.1 GCA_018241545.1 Pseudomonadota bacterium | reverse complement strand
GGGGAAGACCTTGGTGAGCGCCGCGACCTTGAGGCCCGCCTCCGCCATGCCGAAGATCGCCCTGAGGCCGGCGCCGCCGGCCCCGACCACGACGACGTCGAAGGTGTGGTCGATGAAGGCGTAGTCGTTCATGCCGCGCTCCCGAGCGCCATCTTGATCACCGCCAGCAGGCCCGCGGCCGCCGCCGCGACGTGCACGAAGGTCGAGGCCACCAGCACCACGACCTTGCGGCCCGGCTGCGGCACGTAGTCCTCGACGATGACCTGCACGCCGAGCAGCGAGTGGTAGGCCGCGGTCGCGATCACGAGCACCAGCGCGATCGCGTGGCCGAACTCGCCCGCCCAGGCGCGCGCCGTGCCGTAGGCGAGGTCCGGCAGCGCCGCGAGCGAGACGAGCAGCCAGATGCCGAGCGGCACGAGCGCCACCGCGCTCACCCGCTGCACCCAGAAGTGGTGGGTCGCGCCGCGGCCCGTGCCGAGGCCGAGCACCCGGCCGAGGGGGCTCTTGAGGCTCATGGGCGGCCCCCGAGGTGCCACAGCGCCGCCAGCGTGAGTCCCGAGAGCGCCAGCGCCGCGACGACCACGACGAGGCCCGAGCGGCGCGCACTCGCCCGCTCGAGGCCATGGCCGAGGTCGTGGCGCAGGTGCCTGAGGCCGGCGCACAGGTGGTACCAGAAGGCGACCACGTAGGCCGCGATCACGAGGAAGCCGAGCGGCGAGACCACGACGCTGCGCAGCTTGCCGTAGGTCGAGGGCCCGGCGGCCAGCGCCGCGAGCCAGGCACACAGCAGCACGAGCCCGAGCGTGAGCCCGAGGCCCGTGAGGCGGTGCGTCATCGACAGCGCCATCGTGTACATCGGCCGGTACACCTGCAGGTGCGGCGACAGCGGCCTCGATCGGGTTGCCATGTGGTGTTCTTCCTCGGCCCGGCGCGCCGCTGCCGGCCCGCCGCGGCGCTCCTGCCGGCTCTTGTTGTCTAGAAGTCGATGCAGCGACCGGACTTTTCCCAGTCACCATAGCGGGTCGGCTCGGGACCCGGGCGCCCTCCGATCTCGCGCGGCCGGGCCGGCGTCGCGCCCGCGACACCCGTGGCGCCGGACGGCATCGCGCCGCCTTGCACGGCCGCGGCGGGCGGCGCGGGCTCGACGGCGGGCTCGGGGCGGGACGTCATGGTGCGAAATAGTGCCACAGTACGGCACTGCAGCACCACCCAACCCCTTGCCAATCAGGCTCTTAAGACCTTCCGCCGGCGGGAATCGCGCGCCTTACCGCGCTGCGGCGCGCCCACCGGCCACCCGCGGATCGGCCCGCGCGGGCGGCTCCCGGCCACCGGCACCGGCCGCTCCCCGGCAGCGCAGCCGAGTGCGAGCGCGGCGTTGGCGCCCGGTTGACCGTCCCGGAGCGACACGCTTAACTCCCGCGGCCCGTCCGTGCCGGCAGCCCCGCCGCACGGCCCCTGCCCTCGAGCCGAACCGCATGTCGAGCGCCGCCCCGGACCCGATCCCCTCCTCGCCGCCCGCCCATCGCCGCCTCGTGGTCGCCGGCCGCGATGCGGCCGCGTTCCTGCAGGGCCAGCTCACGCAGGACGTCGCCGCCGCCGGCGCAGGCACCGCGCTGCTCGCGGCGCTGCTGACGGCCCAGGGCCGCGTGATCGCCACGCCCTGGCTGCTGGCCGAGGGCGATACGCTCGCGCTGGTGCTGCCGTCGGCGCTCGCGGAGCCCGTGCGCGCGCACCTCGCCCGCTACGTGCTGCGCGCCAAGCTGACGCTGGAGCTCGCCGACCTCGACGCGGCCGCGCGCGCGCGGCTCGCGGCCCAGGTCGGTGCCGGACCGGACCACCCCGGGTGGCCGGCGGCGCTGATCGCCGCGGGGATCCCGGAGGTCTGCGCCGCCGGCCGCGAGCTGTGGGTCCCGCAGATGCTGAACCTCGACCTGCTCGGCGCGATCAGCTTCAAGAAGGGCTGCTACACCGGCCAGGAGATCGTCGCGCGCACCCAGCACCTCGGCCGCATCAAGCGGCGGATGTTCCGCTACGCGATCGGGGGCGCGGGCGTCCCGCTCGCCGGCGAGGCGCTGCTCGCGGCCGGCCAGAAGGCCGGCGAGGTCGTGGCCGCGACCGCGGTCGGCGGCGGCGTCGAGTGCCTCGCGGTGGTGAACCTCGACTCGCGCGACGCACCGCTCGCGCTCGGCGACGGGCGCGCGCTCGCGCCGCTGCCGCTGCCCTACCGGGTCGAGTGAGCGCGGGGCCTCAGGCCTCGGGCTTCATCTGCGGGAACAGCAGCACGTCGCGGATCGAGGGCACGTTGGCGAACAGCATCACGACGCGGTCCACGCCGACGCCGAGGCCGCCGGCCGGCGGCATGCCGTACTCGAGCGCGCGCACGTAGTCGGCGTCGAAGTACATCGCCTCGTCGTCGCCGGCGTCCTTGCGCGCGACCTGCTCGCGGAAGCGCGCCGCCTGCTCCTCCGGGTCGTTGAGCTCGGAGAAGCCGTTGGCGAGCTCGCGCCCGGCGATGAAGAACTCGAAGCGGTCGGTGATGAACGGGTCCTGGTCGTTGCAGCGCGACAGTGGCGACACCTCGGTCGGGTACGCGTACACGAACGTCGGCTGCGTCAGCGCCGGCTCGCAGGTCTTGTCGAAGAGCTCGATCTGCAGCTTGCCCGGGCCGTCGGCGCTCTGGTGCGGGATGCCGCGCTCGTCGAGCACGCGCCTCAGGTAGGCGCCGTCGCGCAGGCTGAGCGGGTCGAGGCCCGGGTTGTGCTCGAGCAGCAGCTCCTCGATCGTGACGCGCCGGAACGGCCGGTCGAAGTCGAGCGCCGTGCCCTGGTAGTCGACGTGGCGCGTGCCGGCGACCGTGTCGCACAGGCCCTTGAACATGCGCTCGACCATGTCCATGACGTCGACGTAGTCGGCGTAGGCCTGGTAGCACTCCAGCATCGTGAACTCGGGGTTGTGGCGCGTCGACAGCCCCTCGTTGCGAAAGTTGCGGTTGATCTCGTAGACGCGCTCGAAGCCGCCGACCAGCAGCCGCTTCAGGTACAGCTCCGGCGCGATGCGCAGGTACATGTCGACGTCGAGCGCGTTGTGGTGCGTCACGAACGGACGCGCGACCGCCCCGCCCGGGATCGGCTGCATCATCGGCGTCTCGACCTCCATGAAGCCGGAGGCGTCGAGGAAGCCGCGCAGGTAGCGCACGATGCGGGTCCTGAGCTCGAACACGGCGCGGCTCGCCGGGTTGACGATCAGGTCCACGTAGCGCATCCGGTAGCGCGCCTCGGTGTCGGTGAGCCCGTGCCACTTGTCCGGCAGCGGGCGCAGCGACTTGACCAGCAGGCGCAGCGTCTCGGCCCGCACCGACAGCTCGCCGGTGCGCGTGCGCATCAGCGCGCCCTCCGCCCCGACGAGGTCGCCGACGTCCCAGCCCTTGAAGTCGGCGTAGGCCTCGCCGAGCAGGTTCGCCTGCAGGAACAGCTGGATCGCACCCGAGCCGTCGGCGAGGCGCACGAAGCTGGACTTGCCCATGTCGCGCTTGGCGAGCATGCGCCCGGCCACCCGCACGCGGATCGGGTTCGCCTCGAACCACTCGGCCGGCTTGTCGCCGAAGCTCGCCGCCAGGTCGCCGGTGAGCGCGTCGCGCTTCCAGTCGTTCGGGAACGCGCTGCCGTGCGCCCGCCGCTCGCCGAGCTTCTGGCGGCGCTCGGCGATGAGCTTGTTCTCGTCGGGCGCCGCAGCGGGCGCGTCGTCACGGTCGGTCATCGGCTCACAGCCCCTGCTTCAGGCTCGCTTCCATGAACGGATCGAGATCGCCGTCGAGCACGGCGGTCGTGTTGCCGACCTCGAGGTTGGTCCTGAGGTCCTTGATGCGCGACTGGTCGAGCACGTACGAGCGGATCTGGTGGCCCCAGCTGACGTCGGACTTGGAGTCCTCGAGCACCTTGGCGGCCGCGTTGCGCTTGTTGAACTCGAGCTCGTACAGCTTCGCCTTCAGCATCTTCATGGCGCTCGAGCGGTTCTTGTGCTGGCTGCGCTCGCTCTGGCAGGTCACGACGATGCCGCTCGGCAGGTGCCGGATGCGGATCGCCGACTCGGTCTTGTTGACGTGCTGGCCGCCGGCGCCGGAGGAGCGGAACGTGTCGACCTCGAGGTCGGCGGGATTGACCTCGATGTTGATGTCCTCGTCGACCTCCGGCGAGACGAACACCGAGGCGAAGGAGGTATGGCGGCGGTTGCCGGAGTCGAAGGGCGACTTGCGCACCAGCCGGTGCACGCCGGTCTCGGTGCGCAGCCAGCCGTAGGCGTAGTCGCCGTCGACCTTGATCGAGACGCCCTTGATGCCGGCGACCTCGCCGTCGCTCTGGTCCATGACCTCGACGCGGAAGCCGTGCGCATCCGCCCACTTCAGGTACATGCGCAGCAGCATCTGCGCCCAGTCCTGGGCCTCGGTGCCGCCGGCACCGGCCTGGATGTCGACGAACGCGTTGTGCGAGTCCATCGGTCCCGGGAACATGCGCTGGAACTCGAGGGTCTTGACCTCGCGCTCGAGCTTGGCCGCGTCGTGCTCGACCTCGGCGATGGCGCCCGCCTCGGCCTCCGCCTCGGCGAGCTCGAGGAGCTCGAGCGAGCCCAGGATGCCGTCGCGCACGCGGTCGAGCCGCTCGGTGATCGCGGCGAGCTGCGCGCGCTCGCGGCCGAGCGCCTGCGCCCGCTCGGGCGTGTCCCAGATCTTCGGGTCCTCGAGTTCGCGGCTTACTTCGGCGAGCCGCTCGCTCTTGCGGTCGTACTCAAAGATACCCCCTTAAGGAGGCGAGGCGTTCCTCGAGGTCCTTGAGCTGGCGGCGGATCGGGGCGACGAGCGGGGCGACTTCGGCGGGCATGGCGGCGCGGACTGGGAAAAACGCCGCGCAGCATAGCATGCGCCCCCCTCAGGCGGGCTCGAGGTGCTCGACCAGCAGCTGCGGGCGCTTGAGCCCCTGGTACTCGTTCACGTCGAGCCGGTAGACGAGCCGCAGCCGCGCGCCGGCGCGCGGCACGAGCGCCCCGGGCCGCGCCAGCCAGCCGAAGGCCAGCGCCTCCTGCGGCACGCTGCGCGGGCCCGGCCGCGCCCACAGCTTGAGGTGCCGCTCGCCGAGCACGCGCGCCTCCACGACCTCGAACTCGCCGTCGAAGGACGGCTCCGGGAAGCCGGCGCCGAAGGGACCCGCGGCCCGCAGGCGCTCGGCGGTGGCGAGCGTGATGTCCTCGGGCGCCAGCGCGCCGTCGGTGTAGAGGCGCCCGTCGAGCAGCCCCGGCCCCGCGCGCCGCTCCACCTCCGCCGCGAACAGGCCGGCGAACTCCCGCAGCCGCGCGCCAGGCAGCGTCAGGCCCGCCGCCATCGCGTGTCCGCCGAAGCGCTCGATGAGCCCCGGCGCGCGCGTCGCCACCGCCTCGAGCGCATCGCGCACGTGGATGCCCGGCACCGAGCGCGCCGAGCCGCGCACCCGCCCCTCCTCCGCCGGCGCGAACGCGATCACCGGGCGGTGCACCTGGTCCTTGACGCGCGAGGCGACCAGGCCGACGACGCCCGGGTGCCAGTCACCGTCGAACAGCGCCAGCGCCGCCGGCAGGCCGGTTGCGCCCGACCCGAGCTCGAGGCGCCGCACGATCTCGACCGCCTCGGCGTGCATGCGCGCCTCGATCGAGCGGCGTTCGCGGTTGAGCCGGTCGAGCTCGTCAGCGAGCGCGCGCGCCCGCTCCGGGTCGTCGGTCAGCAGGCACTCGATCCCGATCGACATGTGCTCGATGCGCCCGGCGGCATTGAGGCGCGGGCCGATGAAGAAGCCGAGGTCGGCGGTGCCGGCGGTCGCGAGCGTGCGGCCGGCGACCTCGGCGAGCGCGGCGATGCC
>JAFEDP010000196.1 GCA_018241545.1 Pseudomonadota bacterium | reverse complement strand
GGGGACGATCGCGGCCAAGATCATGCAGCTCGTGGCCGAACGCGGCGCGACGCGCCACGACGCAGCGTGACGCAGTTCACAGTTGGCGTCCGCCGCCGTCTGACCTTCGTCAGCGCGCTCCGCGGCCGCTCAAGATCGCCCGCGAGGGCGCCGACAACACCTGTGGGAGTGCCGCCGGTTGCGTGGCACGTGTGCACTCAGCGCGCCGGTGCGGCGCGCGCAATCGATTCGGAGTGAGCCGATGAAGATCATGATCGTCGATGATTCCGCCGCCATGCGCATGATCGTCAAGAAGACGCTGCGCCAGGCCGGGTTCGAGGGCCACGAGATCACCGAGGCCGAGGACGGCGTCAAGGCGCTGGCGGCGATCCAGAGTGCCTCGCCCGACCTCGTTCTGTCGGACTGGAACATGCCGAACATGACGGGCATCGAACTGCTCGAAAAGCTCGCTGCGAGCGGCACCAAGGTGAAGTTCGGCTTCGTCACTACCGAGGCCACCGCCGACATGCGCACGCGCGCAACCACCGCCGGCGCCAAGTTCCTGATCTCCAAGCCCTTCACGCCCGAGTCCTTCAAGGAAGCGCTCGGCCCGCACATCAACTAACGGACAAGTGCAATGGCGACCGCCTACCCCCTGCCCGATCTCGCCAAGGTCAAGCAGATGCTCGGGCTCCTCTTCGACGGCCTGGACGTCAAGGCCGGCAAGAAGTTCGACATCGTCCCGCCGTCCGGCAGCTGGATCGGCTTGTACGTCTGCGACGACGGCTCGCCGGTCGCGGCGTGCGCGGTCGACGCGCTGCTCGCGGCGAACGCCGGTGCCGCGCTGTCGATGCTGCCCCCGGCGGTCGCCAAGGACGCGGCCAAGGCGAAGGAGCTAACCGACGTCATGGTCGCGAACCTCCAGGAGATCATGAACATCTGCTCGCGCCTCGTGATGACCGACAGTTCCAGGCACCTGAAGCTCGACAAGGTGTACCCGGCCAAGGCCATGCCGCCGCAGCTGATGCAGCTGCTCGGCGCCGTGCAGGGTCGGGTGGACTTCGAGCTCAACGTGCCCAAGTACGGGGTCGGGACGCTGGCGGTCCTGAGCAGCTGACGGAGATACTGATGGAAGCGGCACGTCGCGGCGCGGAAGCCGGCGCCCAGTCCCAGCACGCGCTGGCCTTCGAGTTCGTCGCGGCACTGGCGTCGGAACTCTCCGGCGGCAAGATCGACCTGCCGTCGTTCCCCGACGTCGCGATCCGCGTACGGCGCGCGCTGGGCGACGACAAGACGACCATCGACCAGATCGTGCGCATCGTGGGCTCCGAGCCCGCGCTCGCGGCGCGACTGCTCAAGATGTCGAACTCCGCGGCCCTCAATCGCAGCGGCCGGCAGGTCACCGAGCTGCGCACCGCGATCGCGCGGATGGGCTACAACATGGTGCGCAGCGCCGCGATCTCCTTCGCGATGGCGCAGATCCGCGCATCGAGCG
The DNA here is from genome assembly GCA_018241545.1 of Pseudomonadota bacterium. Lineage (GTDB taxonomy): Bacteria > Pseudomonadota > Gammaproteobacteria > Steroidobacterales > Steroidobacteraceae > CAIKZZ01. The sequence continues at coordinate 4,428 of JAFEDP010000196.1, read as the reverse complement.
GCCTCAAGGGGCTCGAGAAGCCGCTCGACGCCCTATGGCGCACCAGCACCTACGTGGCGGCCTTCTGCTACGTGCTCGCCAAGAACCACACGGGCCGCAATCCCGATGAATCGTTCCTCGCCGGCCTGCTGCACGGCGTGGGCCGCCTGTACATCCTGACGCGCACGCCGCGCTTCCCGGCGCTGCTGGGCGACGCCGCCTCGCTCGACGAGATCATGCGCAACTGGCACGCCAACATCGCCAAGGCGATCCTGGAGAACTGGGAGCTCAGCGAGGAGCTGGTGCAGGCGGTCGCCGACCAGGACGACATCAGCCGCGAGCACGACGGCGCCGCGGACCTCGCGGACATCCTGGTGTGCGCCAACATGATGGCGGCCTACCTCGAGACGCCCGCCGACCTCGTGCTCAACATGTCCGGCGTCAGCAGTTTCCGGCGCCTCGGCCTCGACGCGGCCAACTGCTCCAAGATCCTCGCGGAGTCGCGCGACGAGATCGAGGCGCTGCGCCAGGCGCTCGGCAGCTAGCCGCGGCGTCTAGGCGCTGCGCCTTTCCCCGGCGGCACCGGCGCCCAGCACGGCGCGCAGGTAGCGCCCGGTATAGGACTCAGGCATCGCGGCGATCTGCTCCGGCGTGCCCGTGCCGACGAGCCGCCCGCCGCCATCGCCGCCCTCGGGGCCCAGGTCGATCAGCCAGTCGGCGGTCTTGACGACGTCGAGGTTGTGCTCGATCACGACCACCGTATTGCCCTCGTCGCGCAGGCGCAGCAGCACGCCGAGCAGCTGCGCGATGTCGTGGAAGTGCAGTCCGGTGGTCGGCTCGTCAAGGATGTAGAGCGTGCGCCCGGTCGAGCGCTTCGACAGCTCCTTGGCGAGCTTCACGCGCTGGGCCTCGCCGCCGGAGAGCGTCGTCGCGTTCTGGCCGAGCCGTACGTAGGACAGCCCGACGTCCAGCAGCGTGCGCAGCTTCTGCGCCACCACCGGCACCGGCGCGAAGAACGCATGCGCGTCCTCGACCGTCATCTCCAGGACCTCGTGGATCGTGCGGCCCTTGTAGCGGATCTCGAGCGTCTCGCGGTTGTAGCGCTTGCCCTTGCAGACGTCGCAGGGCACGTACACGTCCGGCAGGAAGTGCATCTCGACCTGCAGGACGCCGTCGCCCTGGCACGCCTCGCAGCGCCCGCCCTTGACGTTGAAGCTGAACCGTCCGGGCTCGTAGCCGCGCGCGCGGGCCTCGGGCGTCTGGGCGAACAGCTCCCGGATCGGGGTGAACAGGCCGGTGTAGGTCGCGGGGTTGGAGCGCGGGGTGCGGCCGATCGGGCTCTGGTCGATGTCGATCACCCGGTCGATCTGGCCGAGGCCCTCGATGCGCTCGCACGGCGCCGGCTCCTCCGAGGAGTCGTTGAGCGCCTGCGCGACGCGCCGGAACAGCGTGTCGTTGACCAGCGTCGACTTGCCGGAGCCCGACACGCCCGTGACGCAGGTCAGCAGGCCGAGCGGGATGTCCACGGTGACGCGCTTGAGGTTGTTCCCGGACGCCTCGACGATGCGCAGCTGGCGTCGCGGGTCGCTGGGCGTGCGCCGCGGCGGCACCGGGATGCTGGAGCGGCCGGACAGGTACTGGCCGGTCAGCGAGGCCGGCGCCGCCTCGATGTCGGCGACGCTGCCCTGCGCGACGACCTCGCCGCCGTGCACGCCGGCGCCGGGCCCGAGGTCGACGATGTAGTCGGCCTGGCGGATGGCGTCCTCGTCATGCTCGACGACGATGACCGTGTTGCCGAGGTCGCGCAGGCGCACCAGCGTGTCGAGCAGGCGCTGGTTGTCGCGCTGGTGCAGGCCGATCGACGGCTCGTCCAGGATGTACATGACTCCGACGAGCCCCGAACCCACCTGGCTCGCGAGGCGGATGCGCTGCGCCTCGCCGCCCGAGAGCGTCTCGGCGCTGCGGTCGAGCGTCAGGTAGTCGAGCCCGACGTTGGCGAGGAAGCCGAGGCGGTCGCGGATCTCCTTGACGATCTTGACGGCGATGGCGCCGCGCCAGCCGGGCAGCGCCAGCTCGCGGAAGAACTCGAGCGCCCGGCCGACCGACAGAGCCGTGACCTCGGCGATGCCGCGACCGGCGACGAACACGTGCCGGGCCGCCGCGTTGAGGCGCGTGCCGCCGCAGTCGGGGCAGGGCTTGCTGCCGAGGTACTTGGCGAGCTCCTCGCGCACCATCATCGAGTCGGTCTCGCGATAGCGGCGCTCGAGGTTCGGCAGGATCCCCTCGAACGGGTGCCGGCGGCGCGTGGTGCCGCCACGGCCGTCGTAGTAGCGGAACTCGATCGCGTCGGTGCCGCTGCCGTTCAGCAGGATCTTCTGCACGCGCGGCTCGAGCTCGCGCCACGGCGTCTCGACGTCGAACTTGTAGTGGCGCGCCAGCGACTGGATCATCGTGAAGTAGTAGGCGTTGCGACGGTCCCAGCCGCGCACGGCGCCGGCGGCGAGCGCCAGCTGCGGCTGCGTGACCACGCGCGCCGGGTCGAAGAACTGCTTGACGCCTAGGCCGTCGCAGGTCGCGCAGGCGCCAGCGGGATTGTTGAACGAGAACAATCGCGGCTCGAGCTCGGCCAGCGACCAGCCGCAGATGTTGCAGGCGAACTTGTCCGAGAAGACGAGCTCGGCGCGCTTCGGGTCGTCGACGAACGCGACCGAGGCGATGCCGTTGCCGAGCCGCAGCGCCGTCTCGAACGACTCGGCCAGCCGCTGCGCGAGATCCGGCCGGACGCGGAAGCGGTCGACCACCGCCTCGATCGTGTGCTTGCGCCGCAGGTCGAGCGCCGGCGGGTCGTCGAGCTCGACCACCTTGCCGTCGATGCGCGCGCGCACGAAGCCCTTGCCCTTGAGCTCGTCGAGCACCTGGGCGTGCTCGCCCTTGCGCTCCTTGACGACCGGCGCGAGCAGCACGAGCGCCGTGCCCTCGGGGAGCTCGAGGACCTGGTCGACCATCTGGCTCACCGTCTGCGCGGCGAGGTCGAGGCCGTGGTCCGGGCAGCGCGGGATGCCGGCGCGCGCGTACAGCAGTCGCAGGTAGTCGTAGATCTCGGTGACGGTCGCGACCGTGGAGCGCGGGTTATGCGACGTCGATTTCTGCTCGATGGAGATGGCCGGCGACAGCCCCTCGATCGAGTCGACGTCGGGCTTCTCCATCATCGACAGGAACTGCCGGGCGTAGGCCGACAGCGACTCGACGTAGCGGCGCTGGCCCTCGGCGTAGATCGTGTCGAACGCGAGCGAGGACTTGCCCGAACCCGACAGGCCGGTCAGCACGATCAGCCGGTCGCGCGGCAGGTCGAGGTCCAGCCCCTTCAGGTTGTGCGTCCGGGCGCCGCGGATGCTGATCTGCTGCATCGTGAATCCGGGAAATTCGGGCGAATTCGCTAGAATACAACCCGCGCTCCCTTTCAGGTACGACCCTTGAACCCTCCCGAGTCCGGCTCCGGGCCCGCGCCCGAGGCCGCCCCCGCCCGCCTGCGCCTGGAGCCCGAGGAGCGCCGCTCGCTCTGGGCGCTGTCGGCGATCTACGCCGCCCGGATGCTGGGCCTGTTCCTGCTGTTGCCGGTCTTCGCCCTCTACGCCGGCCACCTGCCCGGCTCGACCCCGCTGCTGGCCGGGATCGCCATGGGCGCCTACGGCCTGACCCAGGCCTGCCTGCAGATCCCGTTCGGGGCGGTCTCCGACAGGGTCGGCCGGCGGCCCGTGATCCTGGCCGGGCTCGTCCTGTACGCGGCGGGCTCCGTGATCGGCGCGGTCACGGGCAGCATCTGGGGCCTGATCGCCGCCGGCCTGGTCCAGGGCTCCGGCGCCCTGTCGGGGCCGGTCACGGCACTGCTCGCGGACCTGACGCGCCCGGAGGTGCGCACGCGCGCGATGGCGCTGATCGGCATCAGCATCGGCGCATCGTTCGTCGTCTCGCTGGTGGCCGCGCCGCTCCTCGAGCCGGTCATCGGCGTGCCGGGCCTGTTCTGGATCCTCGCCGGCCTCGCCGGGCTGTCGATCGTGCTGATGTACACCGTCGTGCCGTCCGCGCCGCCGCGCCGTCCCGCCGGCCCGGTGCCGCTCGCCGCGGCGCTGACGCGCCGGCTGGCGCCGTACTACCTCGGCATCTTCGTGCTGAACTTCGTGCTCCGGGCCGCGTTCTTCGGCCTGCCGCACGCGCTCAAGGATGTGCTCGGCATCCCGCTGCACGACCACTGGAAGACCTATCTGGCCGTGTTCGTGGCGTCCGTGCCGCCGACGATACCGCTGGTGCTGCTGACCGAACGCTCGCCGCGGCCGGGCGAGGTCATGCGCTTCGGCGTCGCGCTGCTGATGGTCTCGCTCGGCTGGCTCGCCTTCGTCTACACGAGCTACTGGGGTCTGTTCGCGGCCCTGATCGCATTCTTCACGGCCT
>JAFEDP010000195.1 GCA_018241545.1 Pseudomonadota bacterium | reverse complement strand
CGCTGCTCGGCAATGACTGTGCGCGCGGCCCTGCGGAAACGCAATCGCCCGCGCCGGGCGCGCGCGATGGCCCGCGCGACATGCAGACGCGGCGGCTCGCGCGGCGCGCGGCGGCGCCAGCGGATTCCGCTGCACCCGGGCGGCCACCGGGCCCTCGCGTGATCGGGCGGCGGCCCGTGCCGGTGCGCGGCCGCGGTCCAGGCGCCGGCGCGTGGCGGTTCATGCTGCGTTCAGTCGGATCGTGAAGAAATGCTCATGGTCCTCCAGGACCGTCAACGCCCGGGGCGCCCCGGCGTTCGATCCCCGCAGCGGGCACGTCTGGTGCCCAGTGAGGTCCGCCATGGCACGCAGCATCCACCGTCGCTCGCTCGCACTGGCGCTGGCGCTGGCCATCGTCGTGGCGGCGCTCGGCGCCGCGTCGCCCGCCAACGCCTTCTTCTCGCTCGGCGTTTCGGTGGGCTTTCCGCCGCCGCCGCTGCCGGTGTACGCGCAGCCGGCGTGCCCCGGCGACGGCTTCCTGTGGGTACCCGGCTACTGGGCCTACGACGACGACACGGGCTACTACTGGGTGCCCGGCACCTGGATGCTCGCTCCGTCGCCAGGACTCCTGTGGACGCCGGGCTACTGGGCGTGGAACTCGGGCGGCTACGTCTGGAATGCCGGCTACTGGGGTCCGCACGTGGGCTTCTACGGCGGCATCAACTACGGCTTCGGGTACTTCGGCAGCGGCTTCGTCGGCGGCTATTGGAGCGGTGAGCACTTCCGCTACAACGGCGCGGTGACGAACATCAGCAGCTACACGCGGTCGGTGACCAACGTCTATTACAACAACGTCGGCAGCCGGCACCTCGGCGACGGCCGGGTGAGCTTCCAGGGCGGTGCGGGCGGCACGCACGCGATGCCGTCGCGCGCCGACCTCCAGGCGGCGCGCGAGCCGCATCGCGACTGGACCACGCTGCAGCGCCAGCACGCGGACCTTGCGCGCTCGACGCCGGCGCTCGCTTCGCGCGTCAATCACGGACAGCCGACGATCGCCGCCACGCCGCGCGCGGCGCTGTTCAACGATCGCGGCGTCGCACGCGCGCGTGGCGCCCCGGCCGTCACGAGCCCGCACTACAGCGACCGTCCCGGCTGGGCGTCGCGGCCGGCCGGCGGGCCCGCGGGGCGCGACGGCGCGGTGGCCGGATACGCACCGCACAGCGCGCCCGCATACGGCGGCGCAATGCGCGCGGCCCCAGGCCCGGGCACGCGCTTTGCGCCCCCGCCGCGTCCATCGACGGCCTTCGCGGGTCGCGAGTCGTCGCCAACGTGGGCGACGCGGCCTGCATGGCCACAGTCGCCACGACCGGGCGGCGGCTTTGCGCGCAGCGAGGGCCCCAGCCGTGAGTTCGCCTCGCCGATGCGCCCATCGCTGCGCGAGGCGCCGCGCGGCCCCGCTCCGGAACCGCGCGGCGGCGAGCGACCGCGCCCGCGCTGACGGGCAGCAGGGGTGTGAAGGACCGCGCCGCGTCGGCGCGGGTCAGAGCGCCGTCGGGATGAGGCCCGCCACGACGGCGGCGATGTCGGCGCGGGCCGAGGCGCGCCGTGCGGCGAGCACGCGCTCCTCGATGATCACGTAGGCCACGACATCGCGAAACCGCACGGCGCGTGACACCGGCCAGGCCGCGAAGCTGTCCTCGGCGTGGCGCACGTACGCCCGCGCGCGCTCGGGCTCGCCGCCGAGGCAGCGCGCGACGATCTCGCAGTACAGTGCGCGCCCGGCGAGCTCCGGGCGCTCGTGCCGCACCTGCGTGTACAGGCGCAGCGCACGGCGGCTCTCCGCGCGCGCGTAGCGCCGGTCCGCGACCGACTGCGCCAGGTCGCGCAGCCACTGACGCGGGGCGGCGAGCGATCCCGCGGAAGACAAGCCGTCGCCGGTGTCGCCGACGTCGATGAAGCGCATCTGACCTTCGATCCCCATGGACGGCGGCACCGGGCACCGCCTGTTCTTGTGCGACCGACTATGACGAGGCGGCCGCCTCCTGTAAACGGCCGCCGCTATTGCTGCGCCGCACAGCGCTTCACATAATCCCGTCCGGGCCCGCCGCCGCGGGGCGGCCACCGCGCGGCCGGGCCCGGGTCGATGTGCTAGCGTGCCGCCCCTTTCGAACCGCGCATCCGGCCCGCGCGGCACACCGCGCGGGCGGGGCTCCGCCCGCACCGGGGAGAACAGTGAGATCCGCAGATTCCCGCGTGACGGCCGATTTCGCGCGCTGGCGTCGCGTGGCATGGGCGTCGGCCGGCCTCGCGAGCCTCGCACTGCTGCCGGCCGCCGCGCGCGCCGCGGATCCGGCGCCGGCGACGGTTGCTGGCGCACCGGTCGAGACGGTGGTGGTCACCGGTCGGCAGCTCACCGTCGAGACGCGAATCGACCGCAAGGTCTACACCGTCGCCACCGACCTGCAGAGCACGCAGGGCACGGTCGCGGACGTCCTGGCGGTGATCCCGTCGATCGACGTCGACGCCGACGGCGTCGTCTCGCTGCGCGGAGACAGCAATGTACTGATCCTGGTCGACGGCAAGCCGTCGGCGCAATTCGCCGGCGCCGCCGCCGGCGACAACCTGCAGTCGATCCCGGCGCGCGACATCGAGCGCATCGAGGTGATCACGAACCCGCCGGCTCAGTTCCGCGCCGACGGCGCCGCTGGCGTGATCAACATCATCACGCGCAAGCAGCGGCCACGCGGGTTCGCCGGCACGCTGCAGGCGAGTGCCGGCAGCGGTGGTCGCTCGCTGCTGGGCGCCAACGGCAGCTACTCCGGTGAGCGCCTGACTACCACGCTGAGCACCACCTACCGGCAGGATTTCAAGGACCGGACGATGGCGTCCGACCTGGTCGCCGTGGATCCGCTGAGCGGCCAACCGACCGACGCGCGCAGCACGATCGACGAGCGCATCCGGCGCGACGTGCCACCGGTCTCGCTGTCCACACGCTACGCGCTCGGCGACCACGACTCGCTCGGCCTCGATCTCGCGCGCACGGGACGCGCCGGGCTGAGGACCTACACCGAGCTCAACACCGAGGCCGTGGTCGGCGCCGACCCGACGAACTCGGTGCGACGCCGGAGCAGCGGGCACGACCGCGAGGTCGACGGCGACGAGCGGCTGGACTACTCGCACCGGATGGCGCGCCCGGGCGAGACGCTCGACGTATCGCTGCACCACCTGATCGCGCAGGAGATCGAGCACTACGACTACGCCAACGACCCGCTGATCCCGCCGGCGCCGACCTACCTCAACAACTTCGGCTTCGCCGACGTCCACGAAACCAGCGAGGCGACGCTCGACTATGCGCTGCCGCTCACGAGCACGCGGCTCGTGAAGCTCGGTGCCGCACTGGAGCAGGACGACTACCGCTACGACGCGGCCGGCTACAACGTCGATTCCGTGACGCTGGTTCAGGTTGCCGACCCGGCGCTCACCGACGACTTCCGCTTCCGCCAGCGGCTCGCCGCGCTGTACCTGAGCTACCAGGCGAGCAGTGGCCCCTGGAGCTGGCTGGGCGGCCTGCGCGGGGAACTCGCGCAGACGCGCGCGCGGGCACTGACCACGGGGCTGGAGACCGGCCAGCGCTACGCGCGCCTCTACCCGAGCGTCCACGTCGACCGGGCTCTCGATGACCGCTCGACGGTGTCGGTCTCGGTGAGCCGGCGCGTGGCGCGTCCCGACCCGGGCAGCTACGACCCCTACGTCGATCGCGAGTACACGCCGAACCTGCGCAGCGGCAACCCGGACCTCAAGCCGCAGTACACGCGCGCCTACGAGCTCGGCTATTCATTCGAGGACCGCCGCCTCGCCGCGACCGCCACGGCCTACTACCGCCAGAACCGCGACAGCGCCACCGACGTCACGCAGGACCTCGGCAATGGCCTGACGCTCACGACGCGCACGAACCTGGCGCGCAACGATTCGGCCGGGATCGAGGTCACCGCCAACGGCCGGCTGACGTCCCGTCTCGGCTACAGCGCCAGCGCCAACTTCTTCTACAGCGAGATCGACGCGACGGCGCTGGGTACGCCCGGGCTGCAATCGACCACTGGCGTCAACGCCAAGCTCAAGTTCGACTGGCGCCTCACCGCCGCGGACTCGGCCCAGTGCACCGTCACGCGCACCGACAAGCGCCTCACCCCGCAGGGCTATGTCAGCGCCGTCAACATCGTCAATCTCGGCTATCGACGCCAGCTCGCCGCGGACCTGGCCGGGATCGTGACGCTCTCCGACGCCTTCAACGGCCAGCGCTACGACAGCCATGCGGTGACCCCGACATTCACGCGGGACTCGCTCCGCGTGATCCGCGGGCGCATCGTCTGGATCGGTCTCACCTACGGCTTCGGCGGCACCAGCAAGGACAAGCCGCCCTCGTTCGACTACGACCAGTAGCGCGACGCGCCGGCGTCAGCGCACGGTCGCGCCGGGCGCGCCGGCGGCCAGCCGGCCGATCACCGCGGCCCGGTCGCAGCCATGGCGCTTGAACTCCTCCAGCACCGCCGGGACGGCGCCCGCGGTGCAGCTCACGAGCAGCCCCCCGGAGGTCTGCGGGTCCGTCAGCAGCGCCTGCGCGGCGGACGGGATGCCGCCGCCGAGCGTCACCGCCTCGGCGTACGACGCCCAGTTGCGCGCGGAGGCGCCGGTCACGTGGCCCGCGGCGGCGAGCCCCCGCACGCCGGGCAGCAGCGGAACGTCGTCGAAGTCGAGGTGCGCGTGCAGGCCGGACCCGCGGCACACGCCCAGCAGGTGCCCGAGCAGGCCGAAGCCGGTGACGTCGGTCATGGCGTGGACGCCATCGAGGCGCGCGAGGCCGGGTCCGGCCGAGTTGAGCCGCGTGGTCGTCGCGATCAGCGCCTCGTAGCCGGCCGCATCGAGCTGACCCTTCTTGAGCGCCGCCGACAGCACGCCGACACCGAGCGGCTTGCCGAGGACGAGCGCATCGCCATCGCGCCCGTCGCAGTTGCGCTTCACTTCGCGTGGCGCGACCGTTCCGATCACCGCCAGCCCGTAGATCGGCTCGACCGAGTCGATGCTGTGGCCGCCCGCGACGGGGATGCCGGCCGCGGCGCAGATCGCCTCGCCGCCATCGAGGATGCGTCGGATGACTGGCGCCGGCAGCACCTTGATCGGCATGCCGACGATCGCGAGCGCCAGCAATGGACGCCCGCCCATCGCGTACACGTCCGAGAGCGCATTGGCCGCCGCGATGCGCCCGAAGTCGTACGGATCGTCGACGATGGGCATGAAGAAGTCGGTGGTCGCGACCAGCGCCTGCTCATCGTTGAGCCGGTACACGGCAGCGTCGTCGCCGGTCTCCCGTCCGACCAGCAGCGCCTCGAACGGCGCGCCGGGTGCCGCCTGCCCGAGCAAGTCGCGCAGCACGCCCGGCGCGATCTTGCAGCCGCAGCCGCCTCCGTGCGAGAGCGACGTGAGTCGGGGGGCGGCGTCCATCGCGCTCGCGGTCATGGTGTCCTCGGCGAGTGGCGGAAGGCAGCAGGAGTCGAACCTACCAGGAAGCGGCTGACGCCCCCTGCTGGGTTTGAAGCCCAGCCGCGTCGCCGGACGCGTATGCCTTCCGTGCGCCCGATCCTAGCCTATGGCGCGTCGCCCCAGCCAGCGCCGCGCAGCACGTGCCGGTCACCGTCGCGGCGCGTGTAGCCGACGCGGTCGAAGAACTCCAGGATCTGGATCGCGCGCTTGCGCCCGACGCCGGTCGCGTCGCGGAACTCCGCGGCGGCCACGCCGCCGTGCGCGGCCGCCAGCCGCGCGAGCACCGCGGCGAGTTCGGCCACGGTCTCGCTTGCGAAGTAGAGGTCCGGCACGACTGCGTAGGCGCGCCCGTCGCGCCCGAGCGCGGCGAGCAGCTGTCGCGTCCGT
>JAFEDP010000194.1 GCA_018241545.1 Pseudomonadota bacterium | reverse complement strand
TCGAGCCGCGCGCACAGCGCGCCGAACAGCCGGTTGACGCCGGCGTCGTTGAACTGGCTCGCGATCGTCGGGAACACCGGCACCTGCTCGTCGGCGCGCCGGGCCTGCTCGGGGTGATTGCGCCGCCACTGCTTGCGCACGTCGCGCAGCGCGTCCTCGGCGCCGCGCTTCTCGAACTTGTTGAGCACGATGAAGTCGGCGAAGTCGAGCATGTCGATCTTCTCGAGCTGGCTCGCCGCGCCGTACTCGCTCGTCATCACGTACAGCGACAGGTCGACGAGGTCGACGACCTCGGTGTCGCTCTGGCCGATGCCGGCGGTCTCGACGACGATCAGGTCGAAGCCGGCGAACTTCATGAGCTGCAGCGTGTCGGCGAGCACGGCGCTGGTGGCGAGGTGCTGGCGGCGGGTCGCCAGCGAGCGCATGAACACGCGGTCGTGGTCCAGCGAGTTCATGCGGATGCGGTCGCCGAGCAGCGCGCCGCCACCGCGCCGGCGGGTGGGGTCCATCGCGATCACGGCGATGCGCCGGTCGGGGAACGCGCGCAGGAAGCGGTTGAGCAGCTCGTCGGTCAGCGACGACTTGCCGGCGCCGCCGGTGCCGGTGACGCCGATCACGGGCGGGCGGTTGAGCGTCTTGAGCGCCGCGTCGCGCAGCGCGTCGGCGGCGCCCGGCGCGTCGCCCTCGAGCACCGAGATCGCCTGCGCGATGCGCTGGTGGTCGTCCGGGCCGAGCGGGCCCGGCACGAACGCCGGCCGCTGCCACGCGCGCACGCGCTCGAGCACGTCGCTGATCATGCCCACGAGGCCGAGCCGCAGGCCGTCGTCCGGCGTGTAGATCTTCTCGACCCCGTGGCCCTCGAGCATCGCGATCTCGTCGGGCGCGATCGTGCCGCCGCCGCCGACGACCACGCGCACGTGGCCGGCGCCGCGCTCGCGCAGCATGTCGACCATGTAGCGGAAGTACTCGTTGTGGCCGCCCTGGTAGGAGCTGACCGCCACCGCGTCCGCGTCCTCCTGGATCGCCGCGCGCACGATCTCCGCGACCGAGCGGTTGTGGCCGAGGTGCACGACCTCGGCGCCCTGCGACTGCAGGATGCGGCGGATGATGTTGATGGCGGCGTCGTGCCCGTCGAAGAGCGAGGCGGCGGTGACGAACCGCAGCGGCCCCCGGTCCTCGATGGTCCGCGGCTGGGCGCGCTCGGCGGAGGTACTCATCGGGCGTTCCTCGTCTTCAGGCAGGGGGGCGGGACGCCGGCAGCAGCCCCCGGGCGGGCTCCGGCACGACCCCCGGGAGTCTAGCAGCGGCCCGCGACCGGCTCCATAACAAGCAGGACTGACTGTTTGTTTTAGGCGCGACGGCGCGGCTTGGGGACTGATCCTCCTGCGGTTTGCGAGCGCCCCGGCGTCTCGCCGCGCGGCCGCGGCCCGGCCGCCGCGCCACCCGATGGGCCGCCCCGCCCCGCCCGGGACCGGACTCCGTTGCACCGCAAAAAGACACCGGCGTAGACTCCCCGCCCAGTCCAACGAAGGGGATCGCGCATGAGCTCCGAATCCGTCGTCATCCTCGCCGCGAAGCGCACGCCGATCGGCGCCTTCCAGGGCGTGTTCGCCGGCACCACCGCGCCGCAGCTCGGCGCCGCCGCGATTAAGGGCGCGCTCGCCGCCGCGGGCGTCGCCGGCGAGGCCGTGCAGGAAGTGATCATGGGCTGCGTGCTGCCCGCCGGCCTCGGCCAGGCGCCGGCGCGCCAGGCGGCGCTCGCCGGCGGCATCCCCAACTCGGTGCCGGCGACCACGATCAACAAGATGTGCGGCTCCGGCATGCGCGCGGTGATGATGGCGGCGGATGCGCTGCGCACCGGCGACATCGACCTCGCCGTCGCCGGCGGCCTCGAGTCGATGACCAATGCCCCGTACCTGCTGCCGAAGGCGCGCGCCGGCTACCGCATGGGCCACGGCGAGATCCTCGACCACATGTTCTACGACGGGCTGCAGAGCCCGTTCGACGGCCAGCTGATGGGCTGCTTCGCCGAGAACACCTCGCAGAAGTACGGCTTCACGCGCGCGCAGCAGGACGCGTTCGCCACCGAGTCGGTGCGCCGCAGCCTGCGCGCGGTGGAGAGCGGCGCCTTCGCCGCCGAGATCGCGCCGGTGACGGTGAAGGGACGCAAGGGCGAGACCGTCGTCGAGCGGGACGAGACCCCGTTCACCTGCGACGTCGCCAAGATCCCGCAGCTCAAGGCGGCGTTCCGCAAGGACGGCACCGTCACCGCCGCCAGCTCCTCCTCGATCTCGGACGGCGCGGCGGCGCTCGTGCTCGCGCGCGCCGCGGCCGCCCAGGCCCGCGGCCTCAAGCCGGTCGCGCGCCTCGTCGCCTACGCGAGCCACGCGCAGGCGCCGGAGTGGTTCACGACCGCCCCGGTCGGCGCGATCCAGCAGGTGCTGCGCAAGGCCGGCTGGGGCGTCGGCGACGTCGACCTGTTCGAGGTCAACGAGGCCTTCGCCGCGGTCACGATGGCCGCGATCCACGACCTCAAGCTCGACCCCGCGAAGGTCAACGTGAACGGCGGCGCCTGCGCGCTCGGCCACCCGGTCGGCGCCACCGGCGCGCGCATCCTCGCCACGCTCGTGGCGGCGCTGCGGGCCGGCGGCGGTCGCCGCGGCGTGGCCTCGCTGTGCATCGGCGGTGGCGAGGCGACCGCGGTCGCCGTCGAGCTGCTCTGACGCCGGCGGCGCGCCGGCCACCCGGCCGGCGCGCCCCCACGCCTGCGCTGTTCCCTGATTCGGGAATGGGTCACTTTTGCTGCACTGCATGACGCGCTAACATCGCGCGCCGGGTAGGGATTGGGGCGGATCTTTTCGCGCCGCGACATCCCCGCCGGCCGGGCTTCGTGTGGAGCCCGCCACGGCGCCGCGGGCGCCGCACAGGGGACAGCGACGATGGACATCAAGGGCAAGACGATCGTGGTCACCGGCGCCGGCCGCGGGCTCGGCCGGGCGATGGCGCTCGAGTTCGCCGCGCGCGGCGGCCACGTGGCCCTGCTCGACCTCAACGCGGCGGACCTCGAGCAGACCGTCGCGCTGTGCGCCGCGCACGGCGTCAGCGCCCGCCCCTACGTCTGCAACGTCACGAGCGAGGACGGGGTGATCGCGACCCTCGACGCGGTGGTGCGCGACTTCGGCGCGCTCGACGTGCTGATCAACAACGCCGGCATCGTCAAGGACGCCCTGCTGATCAAGGTCAAGGACGGCGCCGTGGTCGGCAAGATGAGCCTCGACCAGTGGAACGCCGTGATCGGCGTCAACCTGACGGGCGTGTTCCTGTGCGGCCGCGAGGCGGCCGAGCGCATGGTGCGCTCGGGCCGCGGCGGCGTGATCGTCAACATCTCGTCGATCTCCAAGGACGGCAACGCCGGCCAGACCAACTACACGGCGGCCAAGGCCGGGGTCGCGGCGATGTCGACCACCTGGGCCAAGGAGCTCGCCCGCTACGGCATCCGCGTCGGCGCCATCGCGCCGGGCTTCTGCGCCACCGACATCCTCGCGAGCATGACGCCCGAGACGCTGGCGAAGGTCACCGGCCCGGTGCCGCTCAAGCGCCTCGGCGAGCCGACCGAGATCGCGCGCACCGCGGTGTTCATCGTCGAAAACGACTTCTTCACGGGCCGCACCGTCCAGGTCGACGGCGGACTGCGAATCTAGCAACGTCGCGCGGCTGGCGCGCGCCCCGCCGGCGGGCGAGAATACGCCGATGCAAGCCCACGAACTCAAGGCCGTCGTCAGCGGCGGCGCCTCCGGACTCGGACTCGCGGTCGCGCGACGCATCGTCGCCGACGGCGGCCGGGCGGCCCTGCTCGACGTGCAGGAGGAGCTCGGCCGGCGCGCCGCCAGCGAGCTCGGCCCGCAGGCGAGCTTCCATCGCTGCGACGTCACCGACGAGGCCAGCGTCAACGCCGCGGTCGCGGCCGCGCACGCCTCGATGGGCGGCCTGACCCTCGCGGTCAACTGCGCGGGCGTGGTCGGCGCCGGCCGGCTGCTGGGTCGCGACGGCCCGATGGCGGGCGCGTTCTTCGCCAAGGTGGTCGCCATCAACCTGATCGGCACGCTGCACGTCGACAAGGCGGCCGCGCAGCTGATGCAGGCCAACACCCCCAATGCCGAGGGTGAGCGCGGCCTGCTGATCCACACCTCCTCGGTGGCGGCCTACGAGGGCCAGATCGGCCAGGTCGCGTACTCGGCGACCAAGGCCGGCGTCATCGGCATGGTGCTGCCGATGGCACGCGAGCTCGCGCGCTCGGGCATCCGCGTGATGGCGATCGCGCCCGGCATCTTCGAAACGCCGATGGTGGCGGGCATGACGCCGGAGCTGCAGGCCTCGCTCGGCGCCCAGGTGCCGTTCCCGTCACGGCTCGGACGGCCGGCGGAGTTCGCGGACCTGGTCGCGGCGATCGCCCGCAACCCGATGCTCAACGGCGAGACGATCCGCCTCGACGGCGCGATCCGGATGCAGCCTAAGTAAGCCGCCGGCCCGGCCGGCGGCTTCCGGCGCGGGCCGCGCCCGCGCCATAATCGCGCTCCCCGCCACCCGCCGATGAGACCCCATGCCGAAGCCTCTTCCGGCCGCGCTCGCCGCGCTGCTCACGCTGTGCGCCGCGTCCGTCGCCGGCGCGCCGGCCGCCACCCTGCCGGCCACCGCCGCGCCGCCGGCCGCGCACCTCGAGGTGCCGGTCGACTACTACCGGCTCGCCAACGGGCTGCGCGTGGTGCTGTCCCGCGACGCCTCGGTGCCGACCGTCACGGTCGCCGTCTACTACCACATCGGCTTTAGAACCGAGCCGCGCGACCGCACCGGCTTCGCGCACCTGTTCGAGCACCTGATGTTCCAGGAGAGCACCAACCTCGCCAAGGGCGAGGCCGACCGGCTCGTGAGCGGCAACGGCGGCGTCGGCAACGGCTCGACGCGCTTCGATTTCACGAACTACTTCGAGGTCGTGCCGAGCCACGTGCTCGAGCCCGTGCTGTGGGTCGAGGCCGAGCGCATGCGCGGCCTGGCGCTCAGCGAGGCGAGCCTGCAGAACCAGAAGGACGTGGTGAAGAACGAGGTGCGGGTCAACGTGCTCAACCGCCCGTACGGCGGCTTCCCGTGGCTCGACCTGCCGCAGGCCGCCAACCGCAATTTCTACAACGCGCACAACTTCTACGGCGAATTCGAGGACATCGACGCGGCGACACTCGCCGACGTGCGCGCGTTCTACGACACCTACTACGTGCCGGCCAACGCGGTGCTGGTGGTGGCCGGCGACTTCGACCCCGCCGCCGCGCGGGCGGCGATCGAGCGCTTCTTCGGCGTGCTGCCAACACGGCCCGAGCCGCGGCGCCCCGACGTGTCCGAGCCGCCGCAGACCGCGCCGCGCCACGCCGTGCGCACCGACCCCAACGCGCCGCGCCCGGCGCTCGCCTTCGGCTACCACGTGCCGCCGCGCAACACGCCGGAGTGGTATGCGTTCGGCCTGATCGACGAGATCCTGCTGCAGGGCGAGGACAGCCGCCTGTGGCAGCGCCTCGTCAAGGAGCGCGGCTACAGCGACTCGGTCGACGGCGGCATCAACCTGCTCGGCAACCAGTTCGACTACGAGGGCCCGATGCTCTGGAGCGCGTTCCTGGTGCACGACGCGGCCGCGGACGAGCGCGCCATCACCCGCGACTTCGACGCGGTGATCGCGCGCCTGCAGCGCGAGCCGGTGCCGCAGGCCGAGCTCGATCGCGCGCTGACCAAGGTGCGCTCGGGGCTCTACGACCTCGCCGGCAGCAGCGACCGCTTCGGGCTCGTGGACCTGCTGGCCTGCTTCGCACTCTTCGACGACGACCCGGCGCGCATCAACCGGATCGAGGCCGAGCTCGACCGCG